>JAGRCC010000221.1:2458-8706 GCA_020433785.1 Anaerolineae bacterium | reverse complement strand
CCAAAAACGCGGCTGCGCGGAAACAGCTTTGACAAGCCAATCATACGGTAAAAGCTGACGATGGGTGTCGGAAAAGACCGCCGGCAGGCCAGATCTAAGCTGCCGTCCGGCAGAATCAATTTTGGACCGGCTGCTCCGGCGGCCGAGCAGCCATCCATAAAATTAATCATACCGATCAGAGCAGTTGGTGGCAGAATGGTATCGGGATTTAGTAGCAGAGCGTAACGCGGCGCATTCGGCTGAGGCAAGCCATCGTCAGAAAAGCCGGCCCACCGCAAGCCCAGATTATTGGCATAGGCAAAGCCCCCGTTGATTTTACTGACAATCAAATGAGTTTGGGGAAACTCGGCCTCGACCATCGCCGCGCTGTTATCGGTGGAGCAGTTATCAACTACGACCACATTAAAGCTAAAATCACCCTGGCTAGCATAAATAGAGGTCAGGCATTCGCGCAGCAGTTGGCACGTATTAAAATTAACGATAACGATTGATAAGTCCATAAATAAATCAAAAGACTGAGTATAAACTCAGTCTGAATGATAAGCCATTATATTTACAGATGTTTTTATGAACAAACTGGGTAAAGGTAAAATTATGGGCCGATTTACAAATCCAATTTCATCCAGATTAGCGTTTGCCTTTCAAGAAGGCCGAATGACTTGTAAACCTCAATCGCCTGTATATGGTTGGCGGGATGTTTAACGGAGATGGGCCGGTTGCGCCAGGTACGGAGGTATACCAGAGCGCGGCTAATTAACGGTTTCTCCAAATAGCCGTGCCAATCGGGATGAACAATTAATTCAATCTGATGCGTACTCCGCCAATTGCCGGGGCGAATGTTGATCATCGCCACAAAGCGTTGTCCATCTTCAACCACCCAGTGGATTGGCGAGCCAAAGCCTAAAAAGCTGCGGAAAAATTCATTGAATGACTCGCTACCGGTGAGCTTGAATTGGCTCTGGCGCAACGGCCACTCTTTTTGAGCTAAAGGTAGTGTTGCGGCGCTGGCCAAGGTATAGGCTTCTCGGGTATCGTACATGCTCGAATTTCTGGAACGTAGGATGAGGTTGGGAGGAATGGGGGCAATCTCGATTAAAGGAATACGTTCGGCCGATAAATATGTTGTGCCTGAAATTTCCTTAAAGTGAAGGGATTGGTAGAGTTGCTTGGCCGGCTCGTTATCGGCGCGAACTTGCAACGCCACCGATGAACCACTGTATTCCCGCACCAGTTCCAACCCGGCATCCATCAGGCTGCGAGCGATACCACGCCCCCGATACTTCTTGGAAACAGCCAGATTGCTAATTAACCATTTTCTAGAGCTAACCCGAGTTCGATTGACGGTGATGTTACCCACAATTTTGCCATCTTCTTCCCAAACAAATCCGGACAAGAAATCGGTGTGCTCAGGGTTGGTGTAGGTCATCCACCACAAAATGGGTTTTAAGCGGCTCAGCCAGCGAAGTTCTTGCAAAGCGTTTTGACCGGAGCGATCCAAATCATGGGCAAAAGCTTCCTCGATTAAATCGGCCACGCCCCGCAAATCTTTCATCGGATCCATAGAGCGTAAACCAAAATAGCGTTCAGCTTGTTGCTGAGTCAATACAGCCATCGATTAAGTGAGCCTTTAAGTCAGTTTGCCGGGTGGCAGACTAAGAGGTTTTGTCTAGTCCACAGATAAACTAAACAAACTTAGAAAACAACACAGTGTGATGAATCGGTAAGCAGTACTAATCTGTAGACTATAAAATATGTTTTGAACAGTTTCTAAATCACAGGTCAATCTCGGCTGTTGATATTATAGCACTTCCTTTTTAACCTGTCACATGAAACTTAAAACAAGTCGTTATTTTAGACGTAAGTCGATGTAATCATCAGTTGGCCTGTTGTAATGCATTCTTACCCTCATGCCTCCCCAGGCTGCGGCTTGTGACTAGCTATTCTTCGATTACGACCGGCATTACCATCGGCTGCCGCCGGGTTTCACTGTAGAGCATATCGGTGAGTGTCGTGCGAATGGTAGCATACGGGTCTTTGCCGTCTAAACGCAAATTGGCGACAATTTCTTCTTCAGCCCGTTCGATTAGATCCATATTCTCCTTGACAAAGACAAAGCCACGGGTGATGATCCGAGGTCGGTCAACCAGTTCACCCGTTTTTTCATTGAGCCGCACGACGGCAATAACAAAGCCATCCTGCGAAAGGATCTCGCGATCGCGCAGCACCTGAGGGCCGATGTCGCCGATACCGCTGCCATCGACAAATAGCCAGCCGCCGGGAATTCGCTCAGTAACACGGCCGCCTTTCTCATCGAACTCGACAACATGACCATTTTCGACCACAAAAATATTTTCGGCAGGCAAGCCTTGCTTGCGAGCCAATTCGGCATGGGCATGTAGGTGGCGCAGTTCGCCATGCACCGGAATAAAATATTTCGGTTTAACCAGGTTAAACAGCAGCTTTAATTCTTCCTGGCTGGCGTGGCCGCTAACGTGAACGTGATCTTGCCGGCCGGAAATTACCCGAGCGCCCTGCTGAAACAGCTTGTTAATGGCGCGAGCGACGATTTGCTCATTGCCCGGAACTACCCGCGACGACATGACGACTGTATCGCCTTTCTTAATTTTGAGGTGGCGATGCCGGCCGTTAGCCATCCGGCCGAGCGCGGCACCGGGTTCGCCCTGGCTGCCGGTGGCAATGATGGTAATTTGGCTGTCAGGCCGTCCTTTCAGGCTCATCAGATCAACCAGTACGCCGGAGGGAACGTTAAGATAACCCAACGCCTGGGCTTGCTCTGTGCTTTCCTCCAAGCTGCGACCATCGATGGCCACCACGCGGTTGTGACGGGCGGCGGCATTGATAATCTGCTGCACCCGCGAAATCAGTGAGCCGAAGGTGGCCACAATAACCCGTCCTTCCGCTTCCCGGAAAACCTTATCGAGGCCTTCATCGACTGTTTTCTCGGAGGGAGTGAAGCCGGGGTTATCGGCATTGGTGCTGTCGGCCAGCAAAACCAGCGTACCTTCTGCCCCGAAGCGAGCCAGCGCGCCGAAATCCGGCGGGTCGCCCCAAGTGGGGGTGTAATCGAATTTGAAGTCGCCAGTATGCACGATCAAACCAACCGGGGTTCGGATGGCCAAGCCAACGGCATCAGGGATAGAGTGGCAGACATGGAAGAACTCCACCTCAAATAAGCCGCCCATCGAAATCCGATCGCCGGGTTTGATGGTATTGAGATTGGCCCGACTGACCAGGCCTTTTTGCCGCAGTTTAAGTTCAATCAAACCGGTCGTCAAACGAGTGGCATAGACCGGCGCGTCAACTTCAGCTAAAAGATAGGGCAAAGCCCCAATATGATCTTCGTGACCGTGGGTGACAACGATGCCTCGCACCCAATCCTTCTTGTCTTTAAGGTAATGGGTGAAGTCGGGAATGACCAGATCGATGCCGAGCATATCGTGCTCTGGAAACATTACCCCGGCATCGATGATGAGCACATTACGCCCATATTCGATAGCGGTCATATTTTTGCCAATTTCCCCCAGACCTCCCAGGGGAATGATTTTTAATTTATAGTTTGCCATATAGTTCTCCTTAATGGTGTTCTTGTTAGTTAGTTAGTTAGTTAGTTAGTTAGTTAGTTAGTTAGTTGGTTGGTTGGTTGGTTGGTTGGTTGGGTGGCTAGTATAGTGAATTTTGGTTGACAATTGGCTAAGGGCGAAAAGTTAAATTGAAACTGGAAGGTTACCGACGAGGTGCCTACGCGGTAATTACGCAGTTGTTTATTACGATTGATTGTTAACCTGATGTGATTGTCCAAAAGCGTATATCAGAAGCAGAGAGGGGGCTGAGACAGGGGTCTAAGGTTGCTATTAGACCCCTGGAGTTTCATTGGCAAGCACCGAGTTAGCTCGGCGCCAGTCCCTAACACTCACCCGATCTAAAAATACTACGCTCGGGTAACGTCAAGCGCAACCGGGCCACTGGGCTTGCGGATCATATCAAATTCGACATGATCGCCTTCCAGCAGGTTTCTTAGCCCGTCACCCTTGATGGACTGGTAGTATACAAACACATCTTCGTTCAAACCGGCGTCGATATAACCATAGCCTTTCGACGCATCAAACCATTTAACCGTTCCTGTAATTCGCTGAGACATAATGAATTATCCTCCAACAATTGATATGCAACAAAAAAGCCGCCAGGTGGACTTACCCTGCGACTTCGCGTCACTATTCCACAACAGATTTGTGAAATATTATACAGCTTTTTGCTCAAGTTGTCAAATAAAGCCTAATTTCAAAACCAATCGCCCCCCTGTATATACAGCGGTGAATCGGCGATGATTTGGTCGAGCCAAGAGCAGGTATCTTCGCTGGCTTTGAAACGGCCTAACTGGTTGGCATCTTTCGCTTTTAGATAACCACACAAAACCTGGGTCAACGTGCCAATATCGGTTTCCACTTGAATTTTGGCGTCGCTGGCTAGTTGAGTTTCGGGGCGGCCATCGACCAGCCGGAAGCGAATCGGTTCTTCGTTGGCGGGCAGTAGAGGATCGGTGATTTTGAACACCCGCTCGCCCGACATGCCGCGCGTGTAAAATCGAGCGGTGAAGGCTTCCGGCACATGGATAATACGAGCGACGGGTCCGGGCGTAACGTGGCACAAATCGTTAAAGAGCCAGCCTCGATTCTGGGCGTTGTGGGCTACGGGCTGGTGAAGGCTGTGACGCAGCAGCGTATGGGGCGGAGCCAGGTATTCGATGACGTCGGCCTCGGTTTGGGTGGCCAGGTAGCTGCTCAAGGCTTGATAGGCCGGCCCTTCGGGCGCGAACATCTCTTTAATGTAAAAGACCGACTCATTTTTCCTGTTAGTGCGGAGATCATAGGCAATGTAGCCTTCAATCATGCCGTCGTTATCGAAAACTACAATTTTAGACCAGCTTTTAATCAACTTATCCCACCAGGCATCGGTGCGAGTGAACCAGCCGTTGTTCCAGGTCATTTGGCCTTTGTACATCACACGGATGATACGTAAATCATTAGGGTGAAACGGCCGCACATGGCCGGAGCCGGTATAGGTGGCCATTATGTTGGTCCGGTGAAGCATATAGGCGTGTAGATCACCCACGGTCTGGTAATCGAACTTGTGGTAATATTTGTGAGAAAAGGGGAATAGGGCCGACATTGCCTGGCGATCGCTGTAGGCGCGCAAAATCGCAAACCGCATCATTTTGGCCCCGATGCCTTTGCGGCGAAATTCCGGCAGAACGGACACCCCGGCCACAGCTCCTACTTTGACCGGAACGCCGCTCAACCACATTTTGGCCGGAAAAACGGTAGTCGTGCCGACGACTTTACCGCCAAACTCGGCTACCAATACGTCGGATAAGTCATAACGGGGATCACTTCTAAGTGCGGCCAATGTTTTGGCCTTATCATAACCAAAGGCAATGGCCCGAATTTGAGCGATGATCTCTTCTTCGTTGGATTGAGCAGGTCTAACAATTACGGTGTCGATGTTCATGATTCATCTCTTTCTGTTTTGAAGTGAGCCAGCAGAACTGCCACCGCTTCTTGAGCGGTACGGGTCGTGGTAATCAGGTTTTGGTGGGCGGGTTTGATATAGGCCTGATCAATAAAGGCAGCTAGAGTACGCTGCCACAAGCCGCCCACCGTGATGATTGGCAAAGGCGCTCGCTCGCCGGTTTGAACAAAACTCCAGATTAACGACAATTCTGATAAAGTGCCGATGCCGCCAGGCATGACAATCACCCCATCACAATTTTCAATTAAATAGAGCAGTCGATCACGCAGAGTTTGGTGCTTGATTTCTTTCTTAACCCATTCGTTAGGCGGCATTGGCCGAAACGTCTCGATTTGGGCGCTGGTTATGCCGATAGTGTGGCCGCCGGCCTCAACCGCTCCCTGACTGGCCGCCGCCATAATACCGGAGTAGCCACCTGTCTGCACAATACAGCCGGCACGAGCCAAGAGCTGCCCAACCGTTCGAGCCGCTTCGTAATCGGCGCTAAGTGGTTGGGGGGCGCTGCTGCCAAATACACTGACAATTTTCTGTGTGGACGCCACCGGTTAGCATCCTCTAGGATAAGAGCCTAACACCCTGAAAAAGGTGGTTATCTCCTGGAGATGATTAAGCGCGTTCTGGCAACGTTCTTCGGCCAGGCTACCTAAAAAGTCAATATAGAAGAAATACTGCCAGCGTTTACCCTGAAGCGGGCGAGACTC
>JAGRCC010000221.1:0-2446 GCA_020433785.1 Anaerolineae bacterium | reverse complement strand
AGATCGATATCACGCAGCGCAAAAACGGCCAGACTTTTAAAGAGCGAGCCGGGGAGATTGTCCATAGAGTAGACAATGGACGTTTTAGCGTCGGCCGGCGGCGCGATCGGTTCAGGGGAGATAGCCACAAAACGAGTGTAATTTTCGGAATTATCTTGCATGTTGGCCTTGATAATATTTAAGCCGTAGATTTGAGCCGCGCGTTCGCTGGCCAGGGCGGCGCCATCCGTAATGTTTTGTTCAATGAGCAGTTTTACACCACTGACGGTATCGCGGGCGGAAATCTGCTCGGCTTCGGGCAGCAGGTTGGCTAAAGTTTGCTCACACTGGGCCAACGGTTGAGGGTGCGAGTAAACCTTTTTGATATCGGCCAGTTCAACACCGGGCAACGCAATCAACTGGTGCGCAATGTGAATTTGCGTTTCGCCGATGATCGACAAATCATGGCGCAGCAGCAGATCGTAATTGCGATGGATGCTGCCGGCCAATGAATTTTCAATGGGGACGATGCCCCGTTCAACCTGGCCGGAAACGACTGCCTCAAAGATGCCGTCGAAATCACTCCTGCCGATGATTTGAATAGAGTCGCCAAAAAAGGTGCCGGCGGCCGCGTCAGTATAGGTACCTGGCCCTCCCAGCACGGCCACACGCAGTGGATAGTCACTCATGTAGGAACCTCAATATCTAAGACTCGATACGGATAAATATTGATCACTTTGGTTTCATGGAACTGTGTTTCGATAATTTCAGCGGGATTATAAATGTGTCGATGACCGTGAATTAAGTATTGAGGTTTGAATGTTCTCATCAGCCATAAAAATGATTTAAAGCCAATATGAACACGATCATCCCCATTATGAATTCCAAATGGTGGTGAGTGGGTCACAAGTACATCCAAATAGCGCCCATATTGCAGTTTGTTAATCAGTAAACGCGGTACCAGATGCAAAAACGCATTAGACCACATCTCTTGTTGGCTATACTGAAAACTGCCCTGCCGATAGCGAATAGAACCTTCCAGGCCAGCCATCAGCAAATTATTGGCGTTGTATGTTTTGCAGTGAAGGTTGACCCCCCCTTGGGGGCCGGTCACAACAGAGCCGTCTGACAGATATTCCTGCTCTGGATCGTGATTACCGTGAACGTAGACTAGGGAGACGTTAAGAACGGTTTGGATATACTCCAGGTAGTAATAGGGTAAATCTCCACATCCCACAGCCAAATCGACGCCCCGGTACTTGTCTGCCGCCGCAGGACTATAGATGTGTTCAACAACCTTATCACTAATAAATAGGATCTTCACCTAATCTTACGTTAACCTGGGATGGAGCAATTGTACCACGAAGGTAATTTACTGTCAACGAAATTCAATTTCCAGCAGTAATTCAAACATAGTGACAAGGTGACAGTCATTGGGTCAGAAATACCCCCTCACAACGACGAGGTCAACAGATTCCCCTTTTTAAAAGTGACTGTCACTGTTATGTTGGATTTTTAGCAGCTGTTACTACGGCTTCTCTAACATAAACTCGCGATGGATCGCTTTGACGGCCTGGTCAGCTTCGCCTTGAGCAACAACCAGCGAAATATTGAACTCGCTGCTGCCCTGGGCGATGGCAATGATGTTGATTCGTTCCTGACCCAACGCGCTAAAAAGCCGACCGCTGACGCCCGGCTGACCTTTCATTCCCGCGCCAACCACAGCCAGAATCACGGTATTTTCTTCCCATTTAACCTGCTCTAGATCGCGCCGCTCGATTTCGCGGATCAGTTCCGCCTCTAAGGAAGCCACCACTCTCGGCACGTCCGACGTGGGAATGACAAAACAAATCGATTGTTCTGACGAAGCCTGGCTGATCATCAGCACGTTGGTGGCGGTGCGGGCTACAGCGGTAAAGGTGCGGCCGGCCACGCCAGTGATACCGATCATGCCCGGTCCGCTTACGGTGACCAGGCTCATGTTTTTAATGGCTGTCACAGCTTTGACGGTTTTACCGTTATTTTTGTATTCGGCGGTGATGAGGGTGCCGGGGTGATCCGGTTCAAATGTATTTAGAATGCGCACGGGCATATTAACCCGCCGGGCCGGTCGAATAGCTTGCGAGTGCAGCACTTTAGCGCCGAAGTAGGACAACTCGCTGATTTCAGCGTAGGACAGATGGCTGATCGGATGGGCCTCAGGCACAACCCGCGGATCGGCCGTCATCACGCCGTTGACGTCAGTCCAAATCCAGACTTCGTCGGCGTCGAGGGCGCGGCCTAAAATGGTGGCGCTGTAATCGCTGCCGCCTCGCCCCAAGGTGGTGGGGATACCATTTTCAGTAGCACCAATGTAGCCGGTAACCACAGGAATTTTTCCGGATTCAAGCAGAGGTTGCAATTTGGCTTGGGTGTTGACGCCGGTCGCTTCGACCAGGGGAACGGCCGAGCCAAAGCAGTTGTCGGT
>JAGRCC010000220.1 GCA_020433785.1 Anaerolineae bacterium | reverse complement strand
CGGGGGATGTGGGTGATAATCTCCAGGTTGCCATAGGGCGTTAAGGTGATCAGCGGCGCCGTGAGGTAGTTGAAGCGATTTGATCCCGGCGTACCGATTCTATATGACCTGCCCCCCAAAAAATTGCGTTTTTCCTCATATAAAGCTTGCTCCCAAAACCAGCGAAATTCCCGGTTGCGTCGTAACTGCTTGATCAAAGCGGTAAAATATTTGGTTGTGCGATAGCGCAGCGAGGCGCGGCGGAAGTAAATGACATTGCCCACGGCAAAGGTCTGCCACTGCTGTTGGCCCAAAAGCCGGCGCTGCGGCTCAAAATCGGCCGAAAAGATGAAGCTGAGTAAGTTGAAACCGGCGGGCTGATTCATCCGGCTGGACAGATCGATTTGGCTGGCCTGATACACGTTCAACAAGATGCCATTGATCGCAATCACATCGAGATAAGGGTCTAACAAGAGCGCCGGCAGTTGAATATCGGTCAGCATGTCGATAACCGTCGCCAAAATCTCCCCGGCGGTTTTCTGGGTGGCGTAAATTTGCTCGTCATCCAGCCCCGTGGCCGCCAAATAAAATTCCCGCCGTTCCCCCATTGACAGTTTCAGCGTATCGGCCAGGCTCAACAAGGTCTGGTCATCCAACATTGCCCGTTCCCCCCGCTCGATTTTGCCGATAATGATCTCGTTGAGCGGGCTGTGCGGGTCGAGCTTTTGTGCTCGCTCGGCCAGCATAGCCTGGGTCAGCCGGTTACCCTCTTGATCAAACTGCTCCTTGCGTAATGCCGCGATGAGTTTGCCAAACGCTTTGCGATTCATAACGCTGCTCCTCTGAAAATACAGTAGTCAGATGTCGGTAGTCGGTAGTCAGATGTCGGTAGTCGGTAGTCAGCTATTTGTATGGTCGGGGTCGTCTCAGGTAAGACAATCTGAACCCTCTGAAAATAGCCATTAGCTAGCCGGTAGCCAAAGATTTTCATCGGTGTTGCTGGGCCGTAGGCTCGGTCATGCGCCTTAAATCTACTAGAATTGGTAGGTGGACCGGCTGATATGGGTAGTTGGGGCGTGGAGAATTAGGTCGAAATGAGTTACATTAGAGTCACTAACAAATTATAGTGCATTGTCGCGATTTTGCTAACGGTCACCCTTTTTCTTGACCAATGCGAGCTGCCAATGTTGATATTAAGCCGAT
This sequence comes from Anaerolineae bacterium, assembly GCA_020433785.1. The sequence continues at coordinate 1,962 of JAGRCC010000220.1, read as the reverse complement.
AGACTGCGGCTCGCCGACCGCCGACGGCTGAAAAACAGGCACGTTTGTTGAAATCTGGTGGTCAATGGTCGGTGGTCGCTGGGAATACCACGATTAATTCTTTAAAGTTCAGTAACTTCTCAGCCCTCATGTCATTTCGAGCGACGAAGGAGCGAGAAATCCCCCAGAATGTTGGTTACAGTCGAACGTTATAGGGATTTCTCCGCCTTCGGCTTCGAAATGACATGCTTGAGCCGTTACAAAGTTCATAAAAAGCGGAAGGAGGTACTATTATGTGGCGTCGACCTGAAGATGATAGACCGTCTCGATCGGGAAAATGGTGGGATAATCAATGGTGGCGAACGTTTATTGTCATCGTGATGTTTAGCTCATTTTTTTATTGGCTGGTTACGGTTGTGGCGTTACTACTTTGGGGCGTATGTTTGTTTCCGGGGTGTTAATAATAAGTCCAATTGCCCCTTTGCTGGTGATGAAGGGAGTAGGAAGTAGGGAGTAAGAAGTAAGGGTTTTTCCCTTAATCCCTACTTCTTACGCCCTACTCCCCAGCTTAGATAGTTAGTGACCATTTGAGTTGATCTTATTTGGAGGGACGGTATGAACAACAAACAACGGGAAATTACCGGCTGGGCCATGTACGATTGGGCCAATTCGGCCTTCAGCGCCACGGTGGTAACGGTGTTACTTGGCCCTTATCTGGCCGCACTGATTAACGCCCGGCCGGGTGGCGTGGTGGTGATCGGCGGCTACGCCATCGAGGCCGAGGCGTTTTATCCGTTTTGTGTTTCGATTTCGGTGGTTTTACAGGTGCTCTTTCTGCCGGTGTTGGGGACGCTGGCCGATCACACCAATCTGAAGAAAGGGCTGATGATGCTCTTTGCCTACATCGGGGCGGTAACGACCATGCTGCTGTTCTTGGTGCAGAGCGGTTCGATTTTACTTGGCGGCTTGCTGTTCATCATCGCCAACCTCTCCTTTGGCGCGGCGATTGTCTTTTACAACGCCTTTCTGCCTGATATCGCCGGCCCCGATGAGCAGGACTCGGTTAGCTCGAAAGGGTTCGCTTACGGGTACGTCGGCGGCGGCTTGATGTTGGCCCTGAATATGGGGTTGTTGGCGGTTATGACCGATAAAGGATTAGCCGTCCGCATCTCGATGGCGGCGGCCGGGCTGTGGTGGTTGGTGTTTACCTGGTTGTATCCGCAGCGCCGCCTGGTGCAGCGAACGACGGCCGTCTCGCTGCCGGCCGGGGCCAACTATCTGACCTATAGTTTCAAGACTTTCTTAGCCACCCTCAAAGAGATGGCCCAAAAATATCCCTTGACCCTGCGCTATCTGATCGCCTATCTCATTTATAACGATGGCATCCAAACCGTTAACACGGTCGCCACCATTTTCGCGGTGTCTGAGGTGGGCGCGGCACCGGAGACGCTGGTGGGGGTGGTGCTGATGGTCCAATTTGTGGCGGCGCTGGGGGCCATTCTGTTCAACCGGTTGGCCGGGCGGATTGGGGCCAAATATACGGTCATCATCACCCTGGCCGGTTGGACCGGGTTATTGATTTGGGCCTTTGCCTGGATATACACCCCCGGCCAGATTTGGCTGTGGGCTTTTGTGGAAGCCATGATTCTGGGTAGTTCGCAAGCGCTTAGCCGCTCCATTTTTTCCAAGATGATTCCGCCTACCCAGGAGTCGGCCTACTTCAGCCTGTATGAAATCAGTGAGCGGGGCACTTCCTGGATTGGCCCGATTGTGTTTGGCCTGGCGGTACAGCTAACCGGGAGCTCGCGGGTTGCACTGCTGCCGCTCATCGCTTTCTTCATCATCGGCATTGTGATTTTGCTGCTCACCGATCTGCGTCAGGCTATTCAGGATGCGGGTAACGAGGTGCCGACAATGGTGTAGATAACCACGGCGCAGTATCATAACCGGACGAGCCAGAACCAAAAATGATTTAACGCAAAA
>JAGRCC010000219.1 GCA_020433785.1 Anaerolineae bacterium | reverse complement strand
GCCCTCTACGAAGCCGGTTTTGCCAGCCAACCGACCTCCCGCCATCAAGATGACGGCATGGTCTTAACCGATGCCTTTATCACCGCCGCCGGGCGCTGTGCGCCGCCGGCCAATCGCCCCACCGCCGACGAGTTGAACACCTGCCGCCCCTACCTGGCCCGCGAACTCCAATTGATGCCGCAAATCGAAGTGATCGTGACGCTGGGCCTCGTGGCTTTCGATGGCTGTCGCCGCGTACTGGGCGAGTTAGGCTATAAATTCCCGCGCCTGAAATTCGGGCACGCGCTGCACTATCCGCCCGCCATGACCCACCCGCAGCTGCCCCATATCCTGACCTGCTACCACCCCAGCCGCCAAAACACCAACACCGGCCGGCTAACCCAAACCATGCTGAACGATGTCTTCAAGCAAGCCCGCTCGCTGCTCTCTAGCTGAGTATCCTTCCTCTGGAAATAGCATTCGTAGGACAAACTTAAGTTTGTCCTACGAATGCTATTTTCATCACTATTTAACAATAAGTAATTAATTTGCCATACCTCAAACCACCCAATCAGTACCACAGTCTGATGTTCATTCGCTTTTCGATATGCTACAATGGGTTGAAGACCAAGCAGCTATCGACTAATGACAATGAACCCACTTGCCCCCACTCAAATGCTTAAAAACATTCCTCTGTTCAAAAATCTGGCCGAGGCTGATTTAGCCTTGGTCGCCACCCAGCTCTACCGCGAATGTTACCCCAAAGGGGCCACAGTCTTCAACAAAGGCGATTACGGCGACACCCTGTACCTGATCGAGTCGGGTCAGGTGGCCGTGGTCGGCGAAAATAGTAAGGAGACCATCGCCTTTTTAGGGCCGGGCAGCTTTGTCGGCGAGATCTCGCTGCTGTTAGCCAGCCCGCGTTCGGCCACCTTGCAGGTGCTGCTCGATGCCCGCATGTGGACCTTGAGCAAGACCAATTTTGAGCGGCTCATCAACACCCGCCCGGCCATTGCTCTGGAAATGATGCGCGAGATGAGCAAGCGGCTGGTGACAACGACGAATGGCCAGCCGGCCCGGTCCAATCGCCGCCGGATTACGGCCGTTTTTGGCGGACAGGCGCTGGACCTGGCCAACGCTCTATACGCCGAGTTGAACTCGCCCATTGGGGTGCTGGTCTTGCCCGGCGCTCAGGCCGCCGTTGCAGCGCCGCCAAGCCGGGGCGTCATGCTCACCCATCCGTTCGATCTGACCACCACCACCCTGGCCGAGCAGCTTAGCCACCAGGTCGAGGTGTTCAAACACGTGTTGGTCCTCATGCCCAACCAAGCCGGCCCCATCGCCGAGAAAGCGATTGAACTGGCCGATACCGTGGTCAGCATCGGCCGCTTGCCGGCCTGGTTTTCCGCGGTGAGCCGGTGCGAATTATGGACCAGCGCCGGTTCGGCCACCGATCTGGCCCGGCTGGCTCGACGGCTGGTCAACCGCACCGTCGGGCTGGCGCTGTCGAGCGGCGGCTCGCGGGGTTTGGCCCACATCGGCGTCATGAAGGTCTTGAACGAGGAAAACATCCCCATCGACATGATTGCCGGCACCAGCGCCGGGGCGCTGTTTGGCGCGCTCTACGCCCTTGGCTGGAGCATCGAGCGGTTGATCGCCTTTGGCGATGAATTGAAAGGGGCCACCAAAATTTCCAATTGGGATTTTAATTTCCCCCCGCGCACGGCCCTGGTCAAAGGGCGCATCGCCCGTAACAAACTGATTGCCAAATGGGTTGATCACAAGAACTTCGAAGATACCCACACGCCCATCTATATGGTCGCGACCGACGCCTATACCGGCGAGGAGATTGTCTTTGACTCAGGGTCGCTGGCCGATGCCATCCGGGCCAGCCTCAGCATTCCGGTCCTGGCCGAGCCGTGGTACTATCAGGGCCGCTACCATCTGGACGGCGGCATCGTCAACCCCTTGCCCTCCAGCGTCCTGCACAAACGCGGGGCCGACATCATCATCGGCTCCAGCGTGGTTCAACCGATGGGCCAATCCTACCAGGGCGACACCCACAAAATGCCGACCATGATGCAGACCATTTCCAACGTCTTTAGCGCGATGGAAGCCGAAGCCATCGAAAAAGAGTACGACTATATCGACGTGTTGATCCAGCATCAGGTCTCCGCCGGCCACGCCCTCGATTTCGACCAGGCCGCCCGCTTGATTGAACTGGGCGAACAAACCGCCCGCGATATGCTCCCGGCCATCAAAGCCGCCCTCGCCGCCCCGCCGGCGTCGGTTGAGATGGTGCGCTAGAGCCGTCGGAGTATGAACCCCCTCGGCTAAATGCAACGCCCCATCAATAGGGTGTCCTTGCCCTCTCCCCACCCGGATAAATCAGCGATTTGTCCTACCATACTGAAATGAATATGAAATTGAAACGTTGGATCGCAATTTCATCAAGTGGCGTAGGGGCGATGGCCATCGGCTCCAACGTTGGTGGGGACACACCCGGCTCCCATCCGATGGCCTCGCCCGTTGATCGCTCCCATCCGATGGCCTCGTCCGTGGTCGGGGGGTATGGCATAATGATACCAACCGTCGGGCCGTTCCCTTGGCGGGCGAGGCAACGTCATTGGGGAACCGGCCATGAACGGCTAATTCGTTGACGTTGCCGTCGCCCCTCCCGGTCGCCGCGTCGAAACGTTCTGGTTTCATTCTGTTTTCAGTATAAATCCCCCGCCAACCATTAAATTCGCCCCGCATCTACCCCTATTCTATGGTAAAATAGACCAGGCGCTAACAGGAGGTGCGGATGGACCCGATTACCATTGCCATTGCGACGGCCCTGGGCATGGGCTTGGCCCAGGTGGGCAACAAGCTGATTGAGAAGGGCGTCATTGAACCGGCCCTTGAACCGGCCACGAGCCGGCTGAAAAAATGGTTGCAGCGCGGTTACAAGGCCGCCGAGACCGATCAGACCTTGCAGCAGGCGGTTCAGACTGCTCTAGTCCAGGTGGGCATGCCCGCCGCAGCAAGCGCGGCCCGCCCGTACCTGCTCACTAAAGGTTTCGACCAGCTACAGGCCGACGATAATCAAGCCCTGCGCTTGGAGATAGCCCGTGCTGTGGTCTTGATGACCGAGGCCGACCCGCAGTTGATCCCACCCGATCTGCTGAGCGCGCTGCGCTGGCCGGACGACCGCCGCCCAATTTTGGCCGATTTCTTGAGCGCGGTGCGCCGCCAGTTGGCCGGTCACCCCGATTTGGGGGCGCTGATCGCCTATGCCGACCGGGAGGCCGTGCGCGTTGAGCTGCGCACCATCGGCGCGGCGGTGGAACGCACCGCCACAGCCACCGAACAAGGCGCGACCTATCTGCGTCAGATGTGGGCCGGCCGCGGCCTGGACCCCGACAAACCCGATGCCCTGGCGCTGCGCGACTATCTGAATCACGTGGTTGACCATCACAGCCGCATCTCGTTTCTCTTTATCAAGCCGGCCGGCCGGCTCGACCGCCTGCACACCGAAGCCGATCTGGAAACCGTCTTTGTGCCGCTCCAGGTGGTTGACCCGGAGGCGGAAACTCAGACTCAACAGCGCCAACAGCGCCGGCAGCGCCCAATGGCAGACGAGGAGCGCCTCAAACCGGTGTCCATTGACGACGTGCTGGCTCGCTACCCCGTTTTTCTGCTCAAGGGGCTGCCCGGCTCCGGCAAGACCACCCTGCTGCGCCACCTGCTGCTGGCCTTTGCCCAGGGGGACGCGGCGGCGCGGTTGGGCTGGTCGCAGGGGCCGCTGCTGCCCATTTTGGTGCCCCTGCGCAACTTTGGCCGTTTTCTCAGAGACCATCAAGCCGACTTTACCAATCCGGCCCCGCTGGCCCTCAGTAAATTCATCGAAGATTACTTTGTGGAGCAAGAATTGGACCTGCCGCCCGGCTTTTTCCGGCAGCGGTTACAAGAGGGGCGCTGTTTACTACTGCTGGACGGCTTGGACGAGGTGGCCGACCGCGCCTTGCGGGCCAAAGTGGCCCAAATCGTCAGCGCCTTCATCCAAAAGTATGCCCGTTACGAAGGAAATCGTTTTGGCCTGGCTTCTCGTCCGCGTGGGTATGAAGAGGTCGCCGCTTACCTGCCCCGCCCGGTGGTTTGCACGGTCCAGCCCCTCACGCCGGAGGGCCGCGACCACCTGGTCGCCAACTTGCTGGCGGAGTTGGAAGCCAATGCCCAACTGCGCCGCCGCCGAACTGAGCGCTTGCTGGCCGATATTCGGGCCAAGGATAAGGTCGATGAACTCTCCCGCAACCCTTTATTCTGCACCACCCTGACCCTGGTCTATGTCTATCGGGGCACGACCCTGCCGGAGCGCCGGGTGGATGTCTACCAGGAGCTAATCGATTTGATGCTGGGCTTTTGGGAAGCCCACAAAGTGACCGGCCAGGGGGTGGTCGCCAGTGAGGAGTTGGCCCGGCTGGACGGCACCGGCCGCGTCTTTCGCGATGACCGCCACGCCGTGGAAGCCAGGCGCCGCGCCCTGACCAACCTGGCCGACTGGCTGCAGCGCGAGCAAGCGGCGGAAACGGCTAAAGCCAAGGCGGAAGCCCAACTGGCCGCGTTTTTTCAGGAGCGCGAGGGCGCGCCCCCCGATCAGGCCCGGGCCTGGGCCGTCAATTTTCTGGATGTGGCCCACCAACGCAGCGGGCTGTTTGTTGAAACCGATCCCGACACCTACGCCTTCTCTCACCAGAACTTTCGCGAATATCTGGCGGCCACGGCCCTGATTGGCCGCCGCGATGATGAGATGGTTGAGACCGTGCTGGCCCACGCCGCCGATGCCTGGTGGGAAGAGGTGATTTTACTGGCGGCGGCCCACCCTAACCTATCCGACGCCCGGCGGGAATACCTGCTGGAAAAGCTGCTGGTCGCCGGGCACTTGGTGTTAGCCGGCCGCTGCGCCGTGGATGCCGGCGACCGCCTGACTGCCCCTTGGCGCGATCAAATCAAAGCCAAATTGCACGGGCAAATGATTGATGCCACCTTGAAGCCTCTAATTCGCTACGAGGCTGGGGCCGTGCTGGACGAACTGGGCTGGCTGCCCGATGACCTCAATGATTGGATCCTTTGTCCCGCCTGCGCCGACGACAGCGGCGATTTATTGGTGATGAAATACCCGGTCACCAACGCCCAATTCGAGCGCTTCATCCTGGCCGGTGGCTATGACAATCCGGCCTATTGGGGGGTGAGCAAAGCAAGGGTTGGGGCTACCGGAAACGTGAAGATTGGACCCAACCCCGCTATTGGACTGACGTACGTTTTGGTCAAACGCAGCGAGGCTACCCGGTGGTCGGGGTTTCTTGGTATGAGGCCGTGGCTTACGCGGCCTGGCTGGCCGAGTTGCTGGAATTGGTTCGACGTGATAAGATAGCGTCCGTCGGTGATGATATGACCCTGATCAAGGGGCTGTTGGCGCCGGTCGGGGTAACGGTGCGTTTACCGGCCGAGGCGGAGTGGGAAAAGCTGGCCGGCGGAGCCGAGAACGGCCGCTACCCGTGGGATGATTTGGGCGGCCCGGCCACGACTGACCCAGCGGCCATACTGGCTCGGGCTAATACTCGAGAGGCCGAGTTACAGGGCACCTCGCCGGTGGGGATGTATCCTTTGGGGGCCAGCCGCCCTTATGGGCTGTGGGACTTGGCCGGGAACGTCTGGGAGTGGACTTCGACTAAAGAAGACTGGGGCTATAGGCTGCAGGGTGGGTCGTGGTATGAACCGATGTCCAATGCCGGTTGCGGCTCGCGCGGCTGGGACGGCCCGGGCAGCAGGTTCTACGGGCGCGGATTTCGGTTAGTCTCCCCCGTTGGTTCTGGCTCCTGATTACTGAGTTACTGGTTTCTGAAGCGGGGGTCTGGGTGGTGGCTCCCCAGCCGTTGTGGAGGGGAGGACAACAACGGATTAAGAAAGGAACGGATGGACGGTAGCCTAATCCGTTCTTTTCCCAATCCGCTGTTGTGGTGAGGGTGTGGATAAAACAGGGATTGGCCGGATGAGCAGATGAGGGGCAGATCAACCCAAAATCCGTCCATCCGGCGCAGTCGTGTTCTTGCCCATAACCCTCCGGCCGAGAGACTCCTGTGAAAATGCCGTAGGACAAACTTAA
>JAGRCC010000218.1 GCA_020433785.1 Anaerolineae bacterium | reverse complement strand
AGATTTGCGCCGGCAGGCCCAAGAGTTAATAGCCTATATCGCCGACCACATCGGTGAGGCCAATCTGCGTGACTCATTTCTGGCAACGCCGCAGGTGCAGGATGTATTTCAGAATGAATCATAGCATCGGAAGTGCAATTTCCGGCCTACAATCTGTGAAGCAGAGATTGACGACTAAAAATCACTTAAACCCTTTTCTAAACAGCCGGCAAATGCTGGCTTTGCTTTTGAATAAAATCGAAGAGCGCCTTATTAAAAGCTTGAAATTGCTCAATCTCCAAATGCTCAAAAGCATATTCAGCCACAGCGATCACAGTTCGAATATCGGGGTTGTTTTGAAAAATATCGGAGGTAATCAGTTGGTGATAAACATTATCTAAAGAGGGGTTGTTAATAACCGCCTTACAGCGGTCTATAGCGTTTTTCATCGTGTCTTGTTGAGTAGGGTCATAAAAGAGCTTATGAATAGAACGAGGCTGCCCGTCCGGGCCGGCCAGGGCGTCGAGCGGGATATGAAGGATTAGCGATAAAAACAAAACCGCTTTTTCTTTAACCTCATGACTTCTAACCCCCCAGGCCAATTTACGTTTACCGGTCATTTTGGTCACATCGGCGCGCATCCAACCCAGAGAGGCCTGCACTGGTTCGAAGAAAGCTTCCCACTGCTTTTCAAGTGCGGTCATATCCTGACCAAGCAGGGTTAAAGCTTTTAGGCTAAGGTAAACTCGTAAGTAAGGAACAGGGTGAGCGTTATCGGTCGCATGAAAGAAGGCTACGCGGGCATCTTGGCCTCTGTGCAATCTCGTCATCGCCTCACCCCGGAGCGAGGTAAGCGTTATATATTGTTGACTCCGAATAAACGATGGTCCAATTTGCAGTAGACCAAACAAATCGGCAAATATTTCTTCCATCCAACTAAACCACATATTGAGATGAACGTAATCATAGCTATGAAGAACTAAAGCCGTGGTCAATTTTGCCTGTAGTTCCTCTCGTAACCCTATTACATTACGGTAAATGTGATGCCCTACTTCGTGAGCATAGCCGGGCCAGGCCCAAGCTTGGGTATAGCCCCAGCGAGGCGCTACAATATAAGGTAAAGCCGAGTCAGACCCACCGGCGTAAAGGCGATTGATAAAAGGAATAACGCGCAACGCGGTATAGTTCGGCTCATACAAATTCAGCCCTTTATCTTTTATGACGGCATACAACTTATTAGCAACCGTTTGAGCCACCTGAATCTTTTGTTGTGTATCTTGGCTGTTGCCGCCCGGAAGAAGGGTTGGGGTTTGTTGTTGTTGTTGCAAGGCGGTGTAGTAAATAACGATGGTCTCCGTAAAGTTATACAATAGGTCGCCATAATCAACTAACTGACGCAGCTCCGATTTGGGAACGGTTAGGGAGGAAATTTGTTGAGAAAACTTATCAATCTCCTGCTTAAAGCTATCTATCCAATCTGAGGTAATTTTCTCCAAATCAGGATAGTTTGAAACAATAGGCTCATTCGTAATATCATCAACTAAGGTCTTTCCGGCTAGCACTAACTGTTTTTGGGCCATTTCCAACAAATCATGCTGTTCTGACATTAAAAACCTCCCTGGCTAAATCTATAAAGTGATTAATTTTCAAGAACCCTTTATTGGCGAGATCGCTCGGATTTATCCGCCCCCATAGCGATTACAGCGCCAAGCTTACGTTTTGAGATGTCAACCGCTCGACTCCTGGCCTCCGCACTATGCTCTCGCAATAGATCAGCCACGGCCAGACAGTCTATTTGGTGGGCTAGAGCTTCAGCTTCCTCAAGTTCACGGGCGGCGGCCAGGTATAATGTCTCGACCACATCACTGCAAAATAACGCCCCATCCACTTCGGTCACAGCCGGCTTGTGGCCTGCTTCCAACTCAGCCCGGAAAGGGTCGGCCAACAAAACCTGGGTAAGCAAATAGGTGTAAGTGCTGTTATGGTAATCTTCAGGCCAGTCAAGGACATCATCATCAATGGTAGCCAGAAACATGAGGGCATCCCAGCAGCGTTCCAAGACCGGAATTTGTTCCGGAGCGCCGTTGAGTAGGGCTAAACCTATAACATGAGTATGGCCAAATAAGGCCATCTTTCGGCAAGCATTCTGTTTATAAGCGGCTAATTCATAGGGTTTAATTCGATTTAGCGATCCAGGTCGTTCTTTGAGTAGCACTTGATTAGTTTGGATTTGGAGTTGGTTCAGGCGATTCCAGAAAGGTGATGAAGGAGGGAATAGCCAGGCAAAAACACGCTCAGCATGAAAGAGAAAGGAGGCGACAGTTACTTCCATCACAGCAGAGGCGTGATCCGGGCTATCAAGTACGAAATCTAAAAAGGTTCCATAAAGATGCAGGTGAGCGGTACCAACCGCCAGCAGCCGAACCGACGCTTCTGAGACAGCCGCAAAGTCAGAGCCAATCCTGAAAGGCAGGTAAAAATCCAGAAAACGCTGCACATCAAAAGAATTTTCCGGCAGGTAGGTCGCCGCGGCAGCCGGTGCTATCTGCTGGCCCCAACTCCACATATAAACCGCCAAGCGAGTCTCTAACTCAGATGAGGACAGTTGGGTAACCGCCTGTGGTTCAAAATAGTTAATGTTTTGGCTAATTTGAGCCAGATCGAAGGTGTGGGTCATTATCGCCTACCAACCGGTTAACCACCCCCGGGTCTAAATGTCCAGCCGGGGTGGGAAACTTCCTGCCAACTAAAAAAGGTACGGTAGCTCTTAGCCATAGTTGAATAGAGCTGACGCCGGGCTTCCCGAGATAAATCGGTTTGATGAGTCAGTAGGTAGTAAGTCTTCACTGTTTCAATTTGCTCAGTTTGAGACCAGTTGGCAAAACTCTCCACTATATCCGCATGAAATTTTTTAGAGATTAATTGCTTTTGAAATTTTTTGATGGTGTCGGCAGGAATAGTTGGAGGATCAGGCATCCCTGCCTCAGGCAGTAATTTTCTAAAATCAAAGCTACCGTCATTCTCCAAATAGTCAAAAATTTCCCTTAAGCTGGTAAGCCAGGTTTCACTACTCATTGTGTGCCTCCTCGATAGGGGGGACAGAAACGGCTGTCCCGTAAAATAAATCAAGCCCAACCACAATGCCGGGTAAGATTAAAAGACTGGTCCCAAACCCATAGTAGGGCAGCCTAAAAAAAATATCACAGCAAGGTAATGTTACCAAACTGGCCGGCGGGATACTCAAGGCCAAACTGGCTCCCAACCGCACCAGTAACCGCTGCCGGGCAGCAGGAATCTTTTCAGTTAACTTTATGATCAAAACCGCACCGAGACCGAGAAATAAGCTCACCGACAACAGCACAATGGTGGTTCGTATTCCCTCGGCCACGCTTTCGGAAAAGGCCAGCGCTCCAAAAATACCGGTCAGGGCTACAATTGATATAACGGTCCAGGCCAGGTAGCCTGAAATGGTTTGATGGCGATTGGTGGCAGAGGCTAATCCATGACCCAGTCCCGTAGCGGCCCCAATGACTAAGCCCAACACCAGACCAATACTCGCATAAACAGGGGCAATAGATTGAACAATGGCGCTGGTAGATACCATAGCCCCAATCAACCCACCGATAAAAGCGCCAATAGCGCCGCCAATACTAGCATAGAGCGTTATCTGTCCTACCAAAGCCCTATTTTCAGTCAAGCGCAACCGCCAAATTTGGCCCGTAGTCTGCCAGGTGTAGGCGGGGATTTGATTAAAATCGATAAAGTCGGGCTGCTGATCCTGAATATGGGCCATGAGATCAAGCCCGTGCTGATAACCTTCAAAACTTTCGTACATCGCTCCCACCTCAGCCAGACAACGAGAGGGATTTAGACAGGCCAGGCTAAGGGCTACTTGGCGACGCACTGCCTGATCATCATCCTGCAGTTGAGCGGCCAAGTTATCCACTAAAGCCGGACTACCAAAAGTACAGGCCAGTTCAGCCGCATGGCGGCGCAGGAGAGCCGACTTTTCATCAGTTAAAGCTTCCGCTAAAACTTTATCGCAAAGTTCAGCAGAGGCGTTGCTTAACCACAGGTTGGGCGTATTATTAAGGTGTAAAGCGCTGCGCAACACTAACTGATGGGCTTCTGGCCACAGATCAGCCGGTTCCAATTTACCTTTGATAAATTCAAGTTTTTCCCAGCCCAGCAGGGTATCGAAGTCTGTCTCGTAATCAAGATAGTCAAGTTCCTGACGCAGCATATTTAAGGCGACACGGCGATCACGCAGTTCCGGATCGCGTCTAATCTCGTGAATCAAATAATTGTGTGCCAATTCATAGACTGGAGCCGGTTTGTCGACTCGATCCTCGACCCGCACCAGCCGCTCCCGCACCAACCGCCCCAGCAGTTCATCCAAGATTTGGCCGGTCACCTGGTAGGTACTTAGGTCGGTCAAAATCTCAGTCTGGGTTCGGCTGTCACGCCGGCGTCCGTCAGGCGTAATTAAAGCTTCCAGCAAGCGCCGAGCCGCCGATCGATACTCAGGTCGTACGCCGTTTAAAGCACGATTTAGATGTCCTCGCAAAATACCGGCCAACTGGCCCAAATTGTCGTACATTGCCCCGGTAATGATGGTCTGTCCCGGAGCTAATGATTCATAAAGAGTCTGACAAACCAACTGAATATGAGGCGGATAATAGTTTTCTTGGGCCAAGTCTGCCAACAAACGTTCAATCAGTCCTGGCTCAAATATGATTTGCTGGCGGCCAGCCGGGCCAGCAATAGCTTGGGAAGCATCCTCCTGGTTCAGGAAATCTAATCGGCACTGATTGGCAAAAGGATTTGAGATAGACGGCTCTAAATTAGCCAGCCGGCTAAAGTAATCGGCCTGTATCGACAGAATCCAATGGGTCCTTGAAGAAGTCGCTTGCATGCAGCCGGCCAGTTGTTGAATAAAATGCTGCTGCTGGGTCGAGCCGAGTGTTGTGAAAAATGACTCAAATTGATCGAGAAAGATATACAAGTTGGTCTCCGGCGGAAGCACCTGGGTTACCTTCCAGAGAAATTCGGAGAGGGAAAGCTCCATCAGATCCTGATGATTGGTGAGGTTGGGGAGCAACTCCTGGCGTAGGGTTTGATCAGGGGGAGTTGCATACGTTCGTAGATAGAGCGGAACGTGGCCAGATGAGATTAAGCCGGGGATGATTCCGGCGTTCAGTAAAGATGATTTACCCGTGCCCGACTCACCGTGTAAAACCGTCAGCAGCGACCGGTCCAGGGTGCGTCGTAGTGTGGCAATCGCTTTTTCGCGGCCAAAAAAAAGAGGGGCATCGCAAGGCCGGTAATCGAGTAACCCCCGGTAAGGTTCCGGTCTTTGAGGCGGGGTAAGTTTGTCGGCCTGAGTAGCCACAAAAGCCCTAATACCTTTAGCCAGTTCCGTTAAATCAACTTCAAGCGTATAGTGTAACTTCTCAAGCTCGGCCTCGATCTGCCCGATCTCGATAATAATTTCGGGAGGAGTGCTAACGCCAAAAACAGCTTGTTTTTTTTGAAGTTCATTAAGCCGCTGTTGATGCAAATCAATTAATTTTTGGGTGTCGTTATTAAGCGTCATTGCTCCCAGCTTAAAATCATTTAGTCTGCTTAATTGTAATGATATCAAAACTTAAAATATATGACAAGATAATGGCTGATCCTTGGCCATTATCATTTCCTCCTGACGCCTATTGAAAAAGAGAGAGGTCTGTATGATAATAGAGCCGGAAACTACCGCCATTTTAATGACGCCCTAATCTAGAACAACTTCTTAGCAGACAGAAAGAGGCTTGAAACATTTATGATGACTATAACCCTGTTCGCGCCGCTGTCCGGTCGATTGATGCCGCTGGCGCAGGTGAGCGACTCCACCTTCTCGCACAAATTGGCCGGCGATGGGATAGCTATCGATCCGGTCGATCAGATATTGTTGGCTCCGGTTGATGGGGAGATTATCGACCTGGCCGAGACTCATCATTCAGTTACCTTGCGAACCGGCGAGGGGGTCGAGGTGATGCTGCATATTGGCCAGGATACGATCATGCTGCGGGGCAAAGGTTTCGCCCCCAAGGTCCAACGGGGAGACTGGGTGCAGCAAGGCGCGCCCTTGATTGAATTCGAGGCCGAGGTAGTCAAACCGTTTGCCGCCAATTTAGTGACGACGATCATTATCACCAACAGCCAGGTGGTGACCCATTTCGACTTCTGCGAGGGCGAGGTAGTCGCCGGCCAGGACCCGATGATGATCTTGACGCTGGATGAGGCCGCCGTTAACAGCTCAACCAGTGTCGTCTCCTCTGAACTACTGACCGTACCAAATCTGCTGGGGCTGCACGCTCGCCCGGCGTCGGTGCTGGCTTATCTGGCCCGTAAGTTTGAGGCGGATATTCGGCTGGAGCACAAGGGGCGCCAGGCCAACGCCAAAAGCGTCTTCGGCATTATGAATTTGTGCATTATGTACAAGGACCCGATTCGCTTTATTGCGCGAGGCCCCGACGCCGAGGAGGCCATCCAAAAGATCGTGCCGATGGTGTTGCAAGGGCTGGGCGAAGATACCGGCCGGCCGGCTTTTGTCCCAGCCACGGCCAAAACGGTCATTATTTCCCAAAAGCGGCCAACCGACCCCAATCTGCTGGTGGGGATACCCGCTTCGCCCGGCATCGTGGTCGGTGAGGTTTTCCAGATGCGGCAGCGCCCCATTGAGATTCAGACCAAGGCAAAAAAGCGCAAAAAAGAACTGCGGCGGTTAGATGAAGCCATCGAGAAAGCCAAAGTGCAGTTAGAGGCGCTGCAAGCCCGGCTCATCCAAGATGAGGAACGGGACCAAGCCGCGATCTTTGCCGCCCATGAGGCGCTGCTGGAAGATCCCGAACTGCTCGAATTAACAGCTCAAGCCATTGCCAACGGCGATAGTGCGGCGGCCGCCTGGCAGGTAGCTTACACCAAGCAGGCTGATCGGCTGGCCCGGCTGGAAAACCCCTTATTTGCGTCCAGAGCCGATGACCTGCGCGATGTCGGCTTACGGGTACTGCGCAACCTCACCGGAGCCGAGACAGAGCCGCTGCTACTGTCGGCCAATACTATTCTGATCGCCGAAGATATATCGCTGTCGGAGGTGGCTGATTTAGACCCGACCTATGTCTGCGGCTTCTGCACTACGCAAGGGGGTGCTTCTTCCCATCTCACGATTATGGCCCACTCGCTGGATATTCCGGCCGTGAGCGGCATCGATCCCAAGGCGCTGGACATTCCTAATGGCGCCACCGTTATTCTGGATGGGACCAAAGGGACGCTGCACTTGAATCCTATCGAGGTCAAAATTGCCCAGGTGCGGCAGCAGCAAGCACGGGCCAGCACTGTTCAGCAGGCCAATCTACAGCGAGCCGCCGAACCGGCCGTTACGCTCGACGGCCATCGGCTGGAAATTGGGGCCAATATTGGCAGCGCGGCTGAAATCGATCATGCGCTGGCCCTGGGCGGCGAAGGCATCGGCTTGTTACGCTCGGAATTTTTATTCTTACACCACAAAACCATGCCGGGCGAAGATGAACAGGAGGCCATCTACCGGGACATGGCCCAGCGCCTGGGTAAGGAGCGGCCCTTGATTATCCGCACCCTCGATATTGGGGCTGATAAGCCCTCGCCGTATCTGGCCATCCCGGTGGAAAAAAATCCTTTTTTGGGGGAACGGGGCATCCGGGTGGGTCTGAGCCGTCCCGGTATTTTGCACACCCAACTGCGGGCTATTTTGCGGGCTTCGACGGTGGGCAATGTGCGGGTCATGTTTCCGATGATTGCCACCTTAACGGAGTGGCGGGCAGCCAAGGCGATGCTGGAGCAGGAGCGCCGCAAACTGGGGGTTGACCCGATTCCGGTGGGCATAATGGTCGAGGTGCCGGCCGCGGCCATCACCGCTGCCAAGTTCGCCGGCGAGGTCGATTTCTTCTCGATTGGCACCAACGATCTAACCCAATACACGTTGGCTATGGATCGCAGCCATCCTAAATTAGCGCCGCAAGTTGACAGCTTATCGCCGGGGGTGTTGATGCTGATCAAGAATGTAGTTGACGCCTCGCACGAGCGGGGCAAATGGGCGGGCGTGTGCGGCGCGGTCGCGGCCGATCCGCAAGCGGTGCCGCTGTTAGTTGGCCTGGGCGTTGATGAGTTGAGCATGAGCATCCCCTCGATCCCGCGCATCAAAGCCCAAATTCGGCAGCTCAACCTGAGCCAATGCCAAGCGTTGGCCAAAAAAGCGTTGGCGCTAGACACCGCCGCCGAAATTAGAGCACTTGATCTTCATTATCGTAAATAGGTAATAGCCCTTTTTGCTACTAATAGCGGTTAAATGACTGTCACCTTAAATCCATTTCTAAACGGGAGGTATTTATAATGAAACGTATTCCCAAACCTCAAGAGGACGAGTACGCTCCTTACGCAATCATGTATATCGGCCTGCTGCCGGACGATGAGCTGGTGTTGGCCCATTTACAGGACAACCTGCAAATGATGCTCGATTTCATCCGCTCGTTTCCGGCGGAGCAGTTGAGCTATCGATGGACCGAGGGGGAGTGGACCATCAAAGAGATTTTAGTCCATGTGAGCGATGACGAACGCATATACGCCTATCGCGCCCTGCGTTTCGCCCGGGGCGACACGACCGAACTGCCCGGCTTCGAGCAGGACGACTACGTGCCTTATTCAAAAGCCAACGAGCGCGACATCGAAGACATTCTGGCGGAGTACAGCTCGGTGCGACAGGCGACGCTAACGCTGTTTAGGAGTTTCGACGCCGAGGCGCTCGAACGGGCCGGCGTGGCTAACGGCCACCTGATGAGTGTGCGGGCGGCGGCTTACCACATCGCCGGGCATGAACTGCATCACTTAAATAGCATAAGAGAGAATTATGGGGCAGGGTAGCAGAGTTACAGAGTAGCAGGGTACAGAGTTGCAAGGGCGCAAAATGGCACGCCTTCAACCTTGTAACCCTGCAACCTTGCAACCTTGTGACCTTGTAACCCTGCGACCTTACTTCTGCAACATCTCCATCAAAGTCTGAGCAACATAGCCCGAAAATTCAGGGTCGTTAATGTTGTGGTTCAGTTCGATAACGGAAATGCCGGGATTGACGTTCTGCTTGATGGCGTCGAAGCAGGCGGCGTCGGCGGCAGGGTCCCAGAATTGGCCACCTTCGCTATCGAGCATCGAGACGCCTTTAAGCGGCAGGACAATGGCTACCGGAGCGGTAGCGGCGTTGGCCGCGGCGGCGATCAGTTCGCCCATCTGTACGTTTTCGGCCTCGTTGGTGCGCAGTAGGGTAATGTCGGGATTCCATTGGTAGAGGTTGCGGTCGCGATATTTGTCCGGCACGGTCTCGATGCCGCCGAAGTTGGCCATATCGACGCAGCCGGGCACCAAAACGGCCGGTATGCCCGCCTGCGAGGCGGCCAGGCCGCGATCCGGGCCGGCGCTCAAGACGCCGCCACAGACGTAATCGGCCAACTCTGTGGTGGTGATATCCAGCGAACCGACGATGTAGCCGTCGCGGATGAGGCCCTCCATCGTTCGGCCGCCAGTGCCGGTGGCGTGGAACACCAGCACCTCGTAGCCCTGCTGCTCAATCAGACTGCGGGCGTGATCGACGGCGGTGGTGGTATTGCCAAACATCGAGGCCGTAATGAGTGGCTTGACTTCGCCGGTGGGGATATCGGCTTTAACCATCCCGGCGATAGCGGCGGCGGCGTTAGTGTAGATGACCCGGCTAATGCTGTTAATCCCGGCCACATCCACCACTGACGGCATCATGGTGATATCTTTGGTACCGACAAAGGGGCTGACATCGCCGCCGGCCAGGGT
>JAGRCC010000217.1 GCA_020433785.1 Anaerolineae bacterium | reverse complement strand
TTAGCAATCTGGCGGGCCACATCGGCCACAAGCTGCACCGGACGGGCGATCCGGTTAGCCACAAAATACCCAATGCCGATAGCCAGTAGAATAGATAAAATTGAAATGGCCGCCATCGTAGTCCGGGCTGTCTCCACTTCATTTTGCAGATTGGCGAGGCCGCTGTCCATAGAGTTGTGTATCTCTTCTTCGGCCTCGTCGGCGAGCGCGACAAATGTTTCAAATTCTTGGTCGAACGACTCGTCGACAGCACTCCCTGCGATGGTTTCGTTCTGGCCATTCTGGTAGCGTGTCTCAGCCGCAGCTATGAAGCTATCGGTGTTATCAAGTAACTGACGGGTCTTTGCATCGCCGAGTAGTGTATCGAGGCGCTCGATATGGTTCCGAGCACCCTTAATTTCACCCATCACTGCTTCGTACTTGACCGACGTATCCCCAGAGAGTAACTCCTCTAAAAAGAGATGGGCGTCGGCCAGAGCAAACTTGGCGGCGCCGGCCTCAAGAATAACCTCAAATTTGGCATTGTCGTTCCGGTTGGCCTGGATGATCGCCTCAAGGTTACCCGTCAAAGCTTCGTAGTCGGCGTCAAATTGCTGATCGGCTTCACTACCAATACCGGCGGCGCTGGCTCTTGTATCGTAGCGGTTGTGGGCGCTTTGAATGAACTGCTCCACGCTCTTCCGGACCTGTGCCGTCTTTTCCAAGACCACCCGATCAGTCGAGGCCACAAAGGTGCCTTCGTCATTGCTGCCGCCTTGAAGAATGGCATCGGTGTACCAGAGCGTTTCATCAAGGAGCGCCCACACTTCGTTGATATCCTCGGTGGTATCGCCCGCCATGATCTCCTCGAACAACAGGTGGGCCCGGGTAGCGGTGAGCTTAATTTCCATAGCGGCGTCGCCGAGTGGAGCCAGGTTAGCGCCAACAGCTACTCCTGAACTGCTAATAGAGTTTGTAAAATAAACAGCGCTCACCCCCATCAAAACGTTTAGAAAAGCCAGCAGAAGAAATGCACTGATCAATTTAGTTCTGAGCTTCATATTGTTGAACATGCGTTACTCCTTGTTAATGCTCCGTACAAAGTGAACTTTATTTGTTAAGTATGCCAGTATCTATTCAACTATCAGTTAACCTTAGCGCAATATACGGCAAAGGCTATCAAATTAAATAAAGGCCGCTCTTGCTGGATTTGTCGTCTCTCAGCCTTAGCTTAAGTGTTAGCCTGCTGGTAACAGTATATACAGTTGGATAGTTTTACCCATGCTATTAATTTCGACGAACAGAGGGTGTTCTCCATAAAGAAAGTATAAAGATTTTGTTTAAAAAATTACCGCAAGGTTATGATTGACCATATTCTGAGGCCTTGCATCAAATCGAACGATTGGGTATTGTCCAACCCGCTTCAACGCGTGTCGGTTGTTAGCCTGACAATCTAACCCCTGCTGAAACAACGCACTTTGTCAAACCTGATGGCTGTGGTTACAATACCGTTTACTTGATAGGTCGTATCGTTATAAAGATTTGACTTTTCCGGCTGACGAAAGTTTCAAAGTGGCGGTAGCCCATTATTCTCGTATCGTTCAAATTATTGTCGAAGGTCTGAGGGCAAGCCAGTATCAGCCCTAATACCAGGTCAGGTAGCTGTTCCAATTTCTATAGGAAAGAAGAATGAATAAGGCTAAATTGTTGCGTGAACTGCAAGAAGAGTATCAGAACTGGCAGGCGCTGCTCGATCAGGTCGGTCTGGAGCGTATGGATCAACCCGATGTGGCTGGCTCTTGGTCGGTTAAAGACATTGTCGCTCACCTGACCGGCTGGCGACGCCGAACGGTCGGCCGCTTGCAGGCATTACAGCTTGGCCAACCGGAACCACCCCCACCCTGGCCGGCCCACCTCCAAACCGATGATGAAATCAACGCGTGGATCTATCAGTCTGGCCAAAGTCAATCAGTGACTGAGGTCTTGGATGAATCACATCAGGTTTTTCAGCAGCTTCTGGCCGTCATAGAGAATTTACCTGAAGACATACTGGCCCAGGCACATCGCCTGCCGTGGATGGAAGGTCAGCCGTTCAACGCCGCTGAGTTCTTTGCCCATTTTCATGACGAGCATGAACCGGATATGCGCGCCTGGCTCGCCCGTGTAGAAAAAGCGTAACCACCGACTGAAGCGTCTTTAGCCGTGCAGTTGGATTAATTGAGAAGTTGGGTAAAATAATCGCCATTCGATATATGAAGGATTTAGCTTGGCCGTCCAAAAACCTTGGTCACGCCTCGATTGGCTGATTATTCTGATATTTGCCGGGTTGGTGCTGTTGTTCTACTGGCGCATCCTAACGCCCAACCCGGCCGACCGGCAATCGTTCCCGCCCGGCGACTTCCATGCCCAGTTTTGGGCTTTCACCACCTTCGAGGTGCGCGAACTCAGCGCTGGCCGGCTGCCGCTGTGGAATCCCTACACCTTCGCCGGGGCACCCTTCTGGGCCGATGTCCAAGCAGCGGTATTCTATCCGCCCAGCTTGCTGACGATTTTACTCTCAGCGCCCTGGGGTTTTTCGCTCTTTGCCCTGGAGATAGAGGCCATCGTCCACTTCTGGCTGGCCGCCGTTTTCATGTATCTCTTCATCCGGACGCTAACACACAGCCGCGCCGCCGCCGTCATCGCCGCTCTCACCTTCACCTTTAGCGGCTATTTGACCGGCTACCCCAGCCAACAACTCGCCGTTCTGGAAGCCGATATCTGGCTACCTATCATCCTCTACTTCCTATACCGCGCCCACCAATCCAGAACCACGCCGATCCAACTTCGCAACCAACTAGCAATTTATCCAGCTAAAGAACCTTCCACTCCTCTAACTCCCAATTATCAATTATCAATTATCAATTATCAATTATTCCTCGCCGGCCTAACTTGGGGTCTAGTTCTTCTCGCCGGCCACCCACAAAGCGCTCTGATTGTTGGCTACACTTCCACCGCCTACTTCTTCTTTCTAAATTATGAACGCGGAACGATGAATGATGAAAATTCGATATTTTCTTCAACCCTCCTACGCACTACGCACGACATTCCACGTTCCACGGCCTACGTCCTACGTTCCACTCTCCCCGCCTATCTCATTTTCCTACTCACCGGCCTCAGCCTGGCCGCCATCCAATTCATTCCGGCTGTCGAATACACGCTACTCTCGGTCCGGGCCGAAGGCACCTACGACAAAATGTCCGGCGGCTTCCCGTTGACCGATCTCATTCAACTGCTGCTGCCCGGTCAAGTAAGCTTCTATTCGCCATTGTATGTAGGCATTACCGGCCTAATTCTAACCATTTGGGTAGTCTTAGCTGCACCGAATCGACACACCATCTTCTGGAGTATCTTCGGCCTGCTCACCCTGCTCATCACGTTCGGCGGCAATACCTTTCTCTACAGTCCGCTTTATTTATGGGTACCCGGCTTCGCCATTTTTCGCGGCCAAGAACGGTGGGCTTTCGCGGTCACCTTCAGTCTCTCCGTTCTAGCCGGCTACGGTTTCAACACCCTCCTTAACGCCAAATCATTCCTCAAACAACACCTGTCCACTCCCACCTTAGGATCCCATTCCCTCAATCTCCAATCTCCAATCTCCAATCTCCAACGCCTCACTACCTTACTCTTCCTTCTCTCCCTTCTCTTCACCTTCCTGTCCTTCCTCGGCCTCAACACCACCGGCTGGTCACCCGCCAGCCCGTTCTATGGACTGCTCGGGGCATCGACCCTGCTGACGCTGCTGACGACCCTGAGCTGGCTGTTGTGGCGATTTGCCGCCCGTCTGACTCCGGCCTGGCTGACCATCTTGACCGCCGGCCTGATCTGCTTCGATCTCTTCTCGGTCAACTGGCAAACCAATCTCTACCCGCAGCCGCCGGAGTGGCATACCCGTATGCCCCGTGTCGTCGAGGTCATCAAACAGGACGCGGCTCAAACCCCTGACGAACCATACCGCGTCTACAACGAGTTTCGATTGTACGATAACTACGGCGTACCGTACGAAATCGAGGATTTGTGGGGCGCCAGCCCGCTCCGGCCTGATCGCTACGATCAATTTCTCGCGCCGCCCATGCCCATTGAACGAACTTGGGAACTGCTCAACGTCAAATACGTCATCACCTGGCGCGAAGAACTTTTTGTGCCATCGACTATCCTTTACCAGGAACCCGCTGCCGACGGCACGACGTATGTCCATCGACTCAATGAGGTCGGCCCGCGCGCCTGGCTTGTCACCCAAACCCAAATCGCCGACGATGCGGCCATCCTTCAAACCATCGCCGATCCCCATTTCGACCGCCGGCACATCGCCCTCCTCGAACCCGGCGCCGATACTTGGGTCCAAAAAATCGGAAATTCGGCCACCGAAATACCACCATCCACGCCCCTCGTCCAACGTCCCACGCCCCAATCCCTCTCCATCACCATCGATACCGCCACACCCACCCTCCTCATCCTCAGTGAACCCGACTACCCCGGCTGGCGGGCCACCATCGATGGCCAACCGGCGCCCCTTCTCCGCGCCGACTACGTACTGCGTGCCGTACCGGTTCCGGCGGGCGAACATACCGTTCAACTCACCTTTAAGCCGCTCAGTTTCATTACTGGAGCGGTGATTAGCGTCATCACCGTCATCGCTGCGGTGACTTTTCTTGTCCTATCCTACCGGCGTCGAGGCTTATCGTAATGAGTTCCACTACAACTGACCGTCGCACATTCTGGGCAGCCTGCGTTGGCGTTATCCTCGTCGCCTGCCTATTCCGTTTCTACCGGATCGCCGATTACCCTCTCGGCCTCTTTTTCGATCCGGCCATTAATGGCCTCGATGCCATCCGTCTCATGCAGCGCGGCGGACATGTACTCTTTTTCCCCACCAACGGCGGTCGCGAGTCGCTCTTTATGTATCTGCTCATCCCCTTTATTAGATTCCTCGGCACCATCCCCTTCAGTATTCGCGCCTTAACCGCCACAATCAGCTTACTAACCGTGGTTCTCCTCATCGCCTTTCTTCGAAACGATGAAGTCAGATTGATGAATAATGAATCAAAAGAAACACGCCTTCAAACTCCCATCGCTCAAGGCTCAACACTCAACCCCCAATTATCAATTATCAATTATCAATTATCAATTATTTCTGGTTTCGTCCTCGCTACCCTTCCCTGGCACATCGCCGTCACGCGCCTCGGCCAGCGTCCCATCTTAGTGCCGATGCTGGCCATCCCCATCTTCTGGTTCTTCCTCAAAGGCTGGCGCAGCATACAAAGCCGCTGGTTTGTGCTGTCGGGCCTGATTATGGGGCTCGAAGGGTATACCTATTCCGCCGCCCGGCTACTACCTGTCATTTTGGTTCTGGCGCTGCTGCCGGAATTTTTTCTTAACCCTATCAAACGTGCCAACGTTAAAACGACGATCATCAACCTTGCCCTGTTTTTGTTAACCGCACTCATCGTTTATATGCCGATGGCCTGGTATTTACTCAACCATCCGGCTCAATTTACCGCCCGCGCCGCGTCGGTGATGGTCTGGAATTTCCTGGACACTCCAGCCGACATCGCTGCCGAGTTAGCCCGCAATTTTCTGCGTATCCTGGGCTTCTTCTGCTGCATCGGCAGCCCAAACCCGATTTTCGGCTATCCCGGCTATCCGGGCCTGTCGATTTGGCTGGCCCCCTTTTTACTGCTAGGGCTGGCCCTCGCGCTCAAAAATTGGCGCGATTTCTTCCACCGGCTGGTGGCCCTATGGTGGCTCATCGGGGTTTTCGCTTCCCTCCCCGCCATTGAAGCCCCGCACCCGCTGCGCATGATCGTTGCTATTCCGCCCACAGCTATCTTGGTCGCCTTGGGTCTGCTTAAACTGATCAACTGGCTTCTGTCGAATAAAAGAATCCCAAGCTCACTACGCACTACGCACTACGCACTACTATTATTAATTATCCTCCTCATTCTCCCTCTTCCGGGTTTCATTCGCGCCTACTACGTCAACTGGGGCA
>JAGRCC010000216.1 GCA_020433785.1 Anaerolineae bacterium | reverse complement strand
CCGATAATGACCAGATCGGCCTGCTTGGTGTGGTTGAGGCTTAGGGCATAACTTTCCAGCAGTAAGTCGATGCCTTGATAGGTTTGTAAATTGCCCACATACATGAGAATTAAACCGCTGATCCCTAGCTGCTCTTTGAGGTTGATTTGCACGTTGGCCGGCGTTTCGTTTAACAGGGAGATATCTTGAAGAATGACGATTTTTTGGGGATGATATTTCTCGATATCCTTGGCCAGAGCGTCGCAAACCGGCACCACCACCAGCGCATTTTTGACAGCCAGCCCCTCAAAATAGTTCAGAATGGGGGCAATAGGCGCTAACCAGGGCAGTTGCTCGACCATTTGCTGGGCTAACGATGAGTCCATGTCATACACATAAGGAACCTTGAATAAAAATTTGATGATCAAGGCAAAAAAGACCGCTTCTTCCACCGCGTGGACGAGTTGATAGCGTTTTCTTAACAATAATGGAATGACCTTGAAAATCATTAGGAAATCGCAAACGATCTTTTTCCAAGAAAAGCCGGCCTGGATATCGCGAATGAAAGGGACATTTAAGGTGCGGTGAATGCTAATATTTTCGTATTCGATATCTTTGCCTTCGTGGTAGGTGACCGCATCGACAAATTCTTGGCGTTCAGATAAGGCTCTTAGCACCAAGTCAACGGCAATCGGTGAACCGCGATCCTGGTAAATTGGTTGTGGTGTCAAGAACAAAATTTTCATCAGGTTATCCCCTTTCCTCAAACTCGGCTACCAAATGTTAATCTACAAAATCCCAATCTTATTTAGAACTCGTTTGTACAATAAATATTAGTTGATTTTGATGATAAAGCCGTGTGAATAGGCTTAGAAAAGAGTTAGATTTTGGCTCTGTGGTTTGAAATTATTGACCGGGCTTTATCAGGCGATAGGGTAATAAAATGGCCGGCCAAGAGGGTTTAGAAATAAAAAGTTCCAAGCTGCGGACAACCAGTTTGGAACTTAATAATTTACCACTATGGTAAGTTAGTGGAGGGGGATGGATTCGAACCACCGCAGGCATAGCCGGCTGATTTACAGTCAGCCCCCTTTAACCACTCGGGCACCCCTCCAAATTACATCATCGTCAGGTTAGCGAGTGCAGTAGCAGCCGGGATTAACCTTCCACCATTGCCGACTTACGAACCTTGGATTCCCAGGTGAGAGTAGGCGCGTATTCCTGCAAGAGTCTCTCGCGGATGTTGGCGCAGATGCAATGTTCCAGCATCAAATGAATATCCTCTTGCTGTTCAATCCGGGGCGTCGGCACCGTAACGCACACATCGACCATGTCTTTCAATTGCCCGCCTTTGTCGCCGGTGAAGCCGATCGTGAGCGCATCATATTGATGGGCCACTTGCATGGCGTTAAGAACATTACCGGAGTTACCGCTGCAGCTGATGCCGATGACCACATCACCGGGTTCAACAAAAGCCGATAGCTGCGCGGCAAAGATGTTATCGTAGGCGGTGTCATTGGCCCAGGCGGTTATCAGTGGAATATTATCATTAAGGGCAATCACTCGAAACCGAGGCGCGCCTTCGACCATGGTATTTTTGGATAAATCACAGGCAAAATGGGATGCCGTTGAGGCGCTGCCGCCATTGCCGAAAATGAACACTTTCCGGCCGGCTGAGGCGCTTTCTAGCAGAATATTGACAATTTGATTAATGGTTTCAACCGGTAACTGAGCGACAACATCTTGGATTTCGGTAAAATAGGTCGATATGTGCTGCATGGTCTTAGTCATTTGTAAATGATCTCCCTGATGACATTGATATAGAACTACTATCGAGTTGAATTAGAATAGTTAAGAAAAAGAAATATGCAATTGCCAGGTACTTTTAGGGCTTGGGCCAGAGAGGTTTAACCTTGGCGTCAGCACTGATAGTTAAAAGGCTCCGCGACGTTGCAGAACGGCAGGAATGGTTAACCACAGCAGGTATATGTCAAGCCAGATGCTGTAATTGCGAATGTAATGCATATCTAGTTTGACACGTTCTTCATAGCTCACATTGCTGCGGCCACTAACCTGCCATAGACCGGTCATACCCGGTTTGACCGTGAAGAGGTTCATACTCCACTTACCGTAATAAGCGCGTTCCGGGCTGGTAATCATGCGCGGTCCCACTAAGCTCATTTGACCCAGTAAAACGTTGAACAATTGAGGTAACTCATCCAGGCTGGCTCGGCGCAATAGGCTGCCAACACGGGTTACACGGGGGTCTTCTTTAAGCTTATGATTTTGTTCAAATTCCTTAAGTAGGGCGCTGTTTTGAGCCAGAACTCTTTCGGCGTCAACCACCATCGTGCGGAATTTGAAGGCATCGAACAGTTTGCCGCCCACACCGACTACGCGGCGTCGATAAATAATGGGGCCGGGTGAGTCGAGCTTGATGGCAATGGCCATCGTAATCATGAGAGGTAAAAATATTAGGATAGCGACGCTGGCCCCCGCAATATCCAGCGCTCTTTTGAGCACGATTTCGGCTCCGGTCAGGCGAACTTTGTTAACGCTAATTAGCGGGACATTACCCACTTCCTGCACCTGAACCCCGGTTGTGAGAATTTCATAAAGCCCGGAAGACATCCGCGCCGGAATTTCAAGCGAGTCAAGGGTTTGGAACAAATCCAGCAGTTTTTCCCGCCCCAGAGCCGTTGAGGCAATGATGACTTCTTGCGGTTTATACTGCTCGACTAATGTGATAATCGAGTCGCTGGAGCCAAGAGCCGGAACTCGGTTAACGGGTTCGCTGCCGGGATTGAATTTGTCATCGATAAACCCGATAACCTTAATGCCGGCTTTGGTATTACTTTGGAATTGATGGGCGATAGCTTTACCTTCTTCGTTGGCCCCAACAATAATCACTTTCCTCACAAAGTAGCCGTGATTACGCAGTTGGTGAACCACTCGCCTAAATCCAAACCGGCCTAACTCGGTGCTGCCGCTGATCAACATCCACGAGAGAATGACCCACCCTCTGGCGATAATTAACGTGGGATATAAAAAGGTCAAAACAATAATAAACATCATCCCGAACGTGCAGGCGTTAAACACGCGAGCATATTCATTCATCCCGCTAAATACATTTCTGGAGTCATATAGACCAAATACGGCAAATATCAACAACCAGCTGGGCGTGATAAAAAAGACAAAAGATTGATAAAAGTCGATGGGCGACTCCAGCGGTTGGTACATCCAGGAAAAACCCATCTCAAATCGGATGATATAGGCTAAAAGGAACCCAAAGGTTACCGCAACTAAATCGGTAAAGGCCAATAGGGCGAGCAGAGTAATTTGGTGGGCCGATTGCTTACTTAAGTTTACCGGTATAGACTCGTTGAGCCGAGCCGTATTAGTTTGTGTTGTCACCCTGCTACCTCCAGCAGCTTTGTTCCCATAAAATATAAATGCCGTTTTAAATTAAGATCCATCTAAATAAAGCCGTTGACTCAATTTGAGCAACTGTCTAAAGTCTAACAGCATTTTATATAGACTGAATAGGAGGAAACTATGAAAAAGGTTAGACTTGGAAGGGGGTATGATGGGGTCAAAAAAAAAGGAGCTTACAGGCTCCTTTTAGGGGGTTACGATGTAACAGTTAATGAGTGAGATCGCATTAATTAGCCGAACGGACCATCGCTTCAGATTTTGGCTCACGCAGGCGATAGCCAATGCCCCACTCAGCCAGCAGGTAGTACGGTTTTTTGGGCTGATCCTCGATCTTCTGGCGCAAATAGTGAACGTACAGCTTTAGCGACCCCAACCCGACATCTTTCTCGGTGCCCCAGATTTCTTGGATAAGTTCCTCATGGGTTACCACTCGACCAACCCGCCGCATGAGAATGGAGAGCAGGCGAAATTCGGTAGGGGTGAGTTTGATGGCTTGGCCTCGCAGTTTAACCTGACGGCTTTCTAAGTCAATCGATAATTGACCATCATAATAGACTGATCGACTCTCTGCCCCGTTCTGGCTGTGCCGCCGTAACAGGGTGCGAATCTTAGCCAGTAAAATAGGCACGGCCACCGGTTTGTGCAGGTAGTCATCCGCGCCCATTTCAAGCGCTTTGACCACACTTTTTTCATCGTGTTTAGGGCTCTTGACCAAAATAGAAGGGACGCCTAATTCTCGCAGCCGCCGGCACGTTTCAAAGCCGTCCGTCATCGGTGTGGTTAGATCCAGAATGACCAAATCAGGCGATTGCTGCCAGGCCACTTTCAGGCCGGCGTGGCCGCTGTCGGCATCAAAAAAATAGTAACCTTCTTTTTCAAGAGAGTTCCTTAACGCTTCAACCGTGTTTTCATTATGATCGATCAACAATATCTTTATCATTTGACTCATGCTCCCAAATAGGTATAGAGAAGCTAAACTGCGAATATTGACCAGGGTAACTTTCTGCCCAAATACGCCCTCTCTGAAGTTCAACCAACCGTTTAGTGTTATACAAGCCTAAGTTATAAGTCGATGGCATTTTATCCAATTCGTCGTCTACTGGGTAAAATTGCCAGAAGACGCGCCGCAGTTGTCTGGCGGGGATAAATTCACCATCATCAGCCACAGATATAATGACGTTAGCGTCCTGGTTTTGTATTTCTACCTTGATGTCTCCACCGGAAGGACAGCGTCTAACCCCATTAAGTAAAAGATTGAGCAGGATTAGTTCAATTTTAACCGGATCGGCGGCAATTGTTAAGGTGGAGAGTTCAATTGAGTTGATTAAGGTGAATCGGTGACGAGGTTTCTCACTTTGAATGAGATTGAGTACCCGTTCAATGAGGGGTAACAACATGACCGGCTCGATGCAGGAAATTGTATCGTCATTCTCTAAGCGTAACAGCTTCAGCAGCTCGTTCGTATATTTAGCCAGGCGTTGGCTTTGAGTTCGCATTTTGCTCAAGATAGCTTGTCGTTCTTGAACATCTAAATCTGAACTCATCAGAAAGTCAATTGACGCCTGAATATAGCTAAGCGGGGTCCGAAACAAGTGAGAGGCCATATTGGCGAATTCGTATCTTAAATAGGTGTCATCTTTTCCGGGGTGAAGTTCCCAAAAGGCGCACATGGCCCCTACAGCCTGGCCTTTGTGAAGGATAGGCATCACTTTGCCATCGACTAATACAGAACCACCGGTTTTTCGGGGTAAAGACAGTCCGTCGCCAAAAGTCAGGGTACAACGCTGATGCATAGCCTGATCGATTATTGAAGCAAGTTTTTGCAAAATCTCGTGTTCAGGCGCGACAAGTTTGTAAAGCGGGCAGCCAACAATTTCGCCGGTTGACCAGCCCATCATTTTTCTGGCTGCTTCATTTTGCGCCGTGAAGCGCAAGTCGGCACCTACCAACCAAACGGCGTGGTTGACTACTTCGATGAACTCAGTCAGGTCCGGTGGAGTATCACTCACCTGCTGTAATAGTGGATTTGAATTGGATTTAACTGTGGAAACGCTGTTTATAGACACACCGTACTCTAATCACAAAAACTGTCTTTAAGACGAAGAAGGTAATAAAGCAGTTTGAATTTGGATAGGGAATAATTGTTACTAATGTAACAGTTTTTAATGATAAAGATGTGTGAAGTTTATTAGAAAAAAGTTAGAGGTATACCCTCTTTTTAATCAAAAATCATTTAACCAAAGCGATAACCTACCCCCCATTCATTTTGAATAAGGTCAGGATTCGAGGGGTCTTTTTCAAGTTTACGTCGTAAATAGCTAATATACAAGCGTAGATAATCAATTTCGCCCACATACTCAGGCCCCCATACTTCTGTCAATAAAAATTCGTGGGGCAGAACGCGGCCCTTGTATTTAGCTAATACCGATAAAAGTTTGAACTCGATGGGGCTTAGGTCAACGCGGTTGCCATCAACGGTGACCTCATATTTATCTAGATCAATAACGAGATTAGCATGAGTCAAGATAGGCTCGCGGCTGTTCGTGTTGTTTTGCGAGCGAGAGACGCGTCTCAACAGTGCCCGCACCCTAGCGCCTAACTCATCGGCCGTAACCGGCTTAACCAAATAATCATCGGCGCCAAGATTAAGCCCTTTGATCACTTCATCTTCTGAGCCAAGCGCGGTGAGCATCACAATGGGCACATCCGTCATTTCTCGGAAACGTTGGCAAGTTTGCCAACCATCCATACCTGGCATCATAATATCTAAAACAATGGCATCCGGCTTCAATGAGTAGGCCTTTTTTAACCCGTTCACGGCATCGTGAGCTATTTCTACTTCAAAATCCATTTTGGCTAACATAAGCTGCAAAAGTTCGCACAATTGAACATCGTCATCAATAATCAGTAGCTTATGGCTCATATTGTAATCTCCAGCTTTTCCTTTTTGTTAGGTGTTAAACAGTTTCATTGAGGGATTTTTGGCTATACTCTGATGTAAATATGGTCAATCTTAAACTTGTTAGAGTTACGATTATGATTATACCATAAAATTCAACCGTTGGCTGTGAGTGGCTTTGTTTTTAGGCCGCCAAATTTGTTAACATTGTACAACTGAGTGGCTCAGGAATCAATGGGTATGCACCAAAAGTACTGTTAATCTTGTCATTATTCCCTTTGGAGACATTTGCGCCTGTAGATTAATAACTCATTCCTGGTTTCCGTTTTTAAGTAACCTTGATATAGTTGCAGCTACATGTTACAATTATTTGAATTATAAATCTATTTAAGGTTAAACTTTTAGATAAATCCAACATTCCGATGGTGGTAATTGGTTGTTTACCGTGCCGGCGCCCATGTCCCAATCCGCCACGCAATCGACAAATTAATTAAATTTCATGCCTAAGGAGATAATTCATTTATGCCCATCGTAGAACAATCCATCCTCATTAAGGCCCCGATGCATAGGGTAATGGCTGCTTTGAACGACGCAGCCTCTATCCCAGATTGGGCCAGCGTTGAAGGGACCATCGAAAATATCCAAGGTCAAGGCTTGGGGATGACCTACAATTGGCATTATTCAGTGGGTGATTTTAATTTTAATGGCACAAGCGAAGTCATCGAGCAGACTGAGTCGATGCTGATCACGAAGACTTACGGCGACGTTAATAGTCTCTGGACAATTAACTTAAATTCAATTGGCGCTCAAACAACGACCATGCGGGTTAGCGTAGAATATACGCCTGCTTATGGTTTTGTAGAAGTTCTGGCCGATCTATTTCTTCAGCAGCTAAATAATCCGGAAATAGCCCAAGAGAACATGAAGCGGTTTAAGGCCTCTGTCGAAAGCCGCGCTGAATCGATCGAGGAGCACGTTATTGTTAGTCACTAAAAAGGCCCTTGCTGCGATTACCGTTAATCGTATCCGCCAGGCGCTTGATGGACCTTTGCCTGGCGTACCCGGACAGTTAAAAATGGCTCCTGAACCGATTGACACATCGGTGAGTCGATGGGATAAACCGGACGATTGCCGGGAAGCTAGTGTTTTACTGCTTTTTTATCCCACCATCGAGCATAATCAACAGCCGGATTTTCACCTTGTCTTAACCCGCCGGCCGGAATACCCCGGCGTCCACGGCGGGCAGATTTCGCTGCCCGGCGGCCAACGTGAAAACGGTGAACCCTTGGTCGATACCGCGTTGCGCGAAACGAATGAGGAAATTGGCGTCGTGCCTGAGTCCCTAAAAGTGATCGGGCAGTTATCGTCTTTGTACATTCCCCCTAGTAATTATTGTATTTATCCATTTGTGGCGTTTTGCCCAACTCGCCCCATTTTTATCCCCGACGCGGTCGAAGTGGCCGAAATAATTGAAACGCCGTTAAGCTTGTTATTAGACCCGGCTATTCAAAAGTCAGAATTGTGGCATTTTGAACTCTATGGGTCGCGACAAATCCCTTTCTTTGAAATCTTTGGGCACAAAGTTTGGGGAGCAACCGCAATGATTTTAAGTGAATTTCTAACCCTGTTAGAGGAAAAGATTTTAACAGCTAACCCACCCCAGTAGAACAGCTATGGAAGAGTTTTTTGGCAGTGCGCCGCCTAGTCAGATTCTTTTGTTAATGAGTGTTCCGTGTGTCGGAGCCTTACTTTTAACCGCTTTTATTGTTTTTTCGGTTAACCGCCGAAACAAAAAATCTCAAATGAAACTGGGCATCCCGCCCAAAGAAGAGCCGCTTGCTAACAATAAACCGGCGCGCTCTACCCCGGCTGCCCGTCCGGCACTCCCTGCACCTCAGAAGCCGCCTTTGTCATCAGGCAGCGGTATAAACTTGGGGATTTTAAGCCAGAAAGTTGAGGAAACGGTCACTACGATGAATTTAGAAGAAGAGGATAAGCCCAATCTTGACCTTGCGGCCAGATTGGCCGGATTTAGCCCGGACCCGCTGCCAACCTCGGCAGCGTTACCGTATTCGGCTGAACTGCTGCGGCTGCTCCGGGACCAACACGGCCGGCTTATTGTCGAAGTGGACGGCCGGCAGTACAGTAAACTGACCGACGTTGCTGATAAAAAAGTAGGCCAGTACATTCTCGATCTAACGGCCCATCTATTGGCTTTTACCAATGGCGTGGTGGCCACTCCGACCGGCATCAAGTCCCTCGCGGTACCAAAAACGGGTGACCTACCCATGCCGATGATCAGCCGCCCGGCCGATCTTCCTGCTCCATCGCCCGGAGCGGTTCAGGTACCGCCACCGCCGCCAGAAGATGCCGAAAGCAAACTCCTGGCATCCTTAAAGGACAGCCGCCTTGAGAGCGAAACGCTGCGCCAAAAAAGCGGCTTTTTCGGCATCGCCAAACCCGCTCCTGCCCCCACGGTTCTGCCCGCCCTCAATCTGGCCGATGAGATCAATGACATCGTGCAGGCCAGGCTGCGCTCTTCCTCTCTGGAGAAGAACAATGTGATTGCTATTTCGTCCGATCCCGGCGGTGGCATTCGAATTAAGGTCAATGATCGCTACTACGCCAGCCCCGATGAAATTACCGATCCGGCGGTACGCGATTTGATCAAATCTTCGATTAAAGAGTGGGAACGCCGCTAACTAATCGAAACTGGTTCGACCTTAAATCTGTTTCCGTTAGGAACCAGTTTGCCCGTCGGTATTTGCGTGTCATGCTGAAAAATAATCACCGCATCGTGCGCTAAAACCCACTGCTGCCAGTACCGTTTACTTTCAATGGTCTCTAAAGGCTCGACATCATAGGCCGTCACCCAAGCTAACCGTTGAAACTGATAGTGAAGCGTGGCCAGATCAGCCATGAACAGCAGGGTTTTCCCCCCGGCTTCTATAATGACCACCTGGTGAGCTCGCGTGTGCCCCCGAGTAACGGCGGTGCGCACGTGACGGGTGATTTGAGTATTGCCATTGATTAATTTTAAGTGGCCGCTTTCTTGCAGAGGAGCGTAGTTTTCCGGCAGATAAGTCGCTTGGGTTCGCTCATTGGGGGCGATGGCGTCAGCCCACTCCAACCGCTGAATATAGTACTGCGCATTAGGAAAGGTCGGTGCCAGCCGGCCATTTTGTTCGATGGTGTTGCCGCCGCAGTGATCGGCGTGAAGGTGGGTGTTAATCACGATGTCTATGTCCTCAGGCAAGACATCCAAGCGGGCCAACCCCTCCAGTAAATCACCCTCCGAACGCACCAGCCCGGCTATTTGCTTGGCTCTATCATCCAGTTTTCGCCCGTAGCCGGTATCGACCAGAATAGTTTTTCCTTCCGAGCGGATGAGCAGCGAAGTGAGAGCCAGCGGAATTCGATTTTGATCATCAGGCGGTAATTGTTTCGCCCAAATAACTCTCGGCACCAGGCCAAAGGCTCCGCCGCCATCGGTCCAACTGATCCCATCACTGATAATATGATACTCTAAATCTTGAAGTATAGGCATTGTCCATCTCTCTCTCAAATAGGTGACTTGTAGCCCGATTAATTAGGGCGAGTCAGGAACATATTTTTTTAAAGCCGTCCGAAACCACTCCACCAGGGCCGTTTTTTCCGGCTCCGGCAAAAAAGCGGCTTGTGCGGAATACATCACCATTTTACATAAGTCTCGAAAGGGAACGCCAACATTAACCGTAGCAACCAAAAATTCATCCGTCAAAGTAATGTTCGAAATCGAGGGATCATCTGTATTGACCGTTACGGGAATACCCAGCCGGTAGAAGGCCAGCAGTGGATGTTGGTTCAATTTGGGGATGATACCGGTCTGGAGATTACTGGTCGGACAGATTTCCAGCGTAATTTGCTTGCGCTTTAGCAGGTCCATAATGGCGATATCTTCGCTGGCTTTAACGCCGTGGCCAATGCGCTCGGCGCCCAGCTTTTCAATGGCATCTTTAATGTTGACCGGCGGGCCGGCCTCGCCGGCGTGGATTGTAATGCGTAGCCCCTGTTTTTTGGCCCATTGAAAGACATCGATAAAATTAGTGATAGGGTAGTTAATTTCATCGCCGGCTAAATCTAGGCCAACAATGCCCCCGGCCTGTCGATCAACGGCTATTTCAGCCAATTGGCGAGCATACTGCGGTTCGTGTCGGCCAATCTGCACGATGAGCCGCACTTGAATATTATAATCCTCTTGGGCTTTTTGTGTGGCCATTACCACCCAATCGGCCACATCCTCAAAGTTGAATCCCTGATTCATTGCCAAGGCTACGGGATTGAAGCGGAGTTCCAAATATTTTATATTATCATTAGCCGCGTCAACTACTGCCTCATAAGCAATCCGCTCCACCGCTTCACGGCTGCTGTAGAAGCGGCGTAGTAAACTAAATTTGGATAAAAAACTTAAAAAGTCAGGCGCTTCGTCGTCTCCAAACTGTACGTAAGGGCGCAGTTCTTCCGGACTCATGCTGGGCAAATCGACCCCGTGTTCGTGAGCAATTTCGGCTAAGGTAAAAAGCCGGAGACTTCCTTCCAGATGACGGTGTAAATCAATTTTCGGCATCGTGAAAATGGCAGGTCTAAGATCACGAGAGTGACCTATGTGACCTATGGATCGTTTTTCTTTAGGGCTGCTTGTGGTCATATCGAAACGACGGGTGTTACTTTTTTGGCAGTTGAAATCAGCTAGTTAAAAATCATCGGGGAGTTTGCTCGTCACCCGATGATTGAGTTTATAGTCAAAATATTCGGTCAATCAATGGCTACTGCCGGGTGTATTCGGTAATTATCCAGCTCCAGTAACGCCAGGTTACAAATAAACCTATGGTAACGCCAATAGTTAGGGGCAAGTAGTGGGCTGCCAGAATAAACCAGGGGTCAATAAGCCAACTTGGGAAATTTTCGGGTGATAAAGCAGCTCTAGCTACGGTCACATGAGAAATCGTCCCCACAATAATAAAAAGATTGGCGACATAGTAATAGCGATAATACGGATACATCTTTTCTACTGCGCCTAGCCGCTGCGACAGCTTGGCTAAAATATAGAAAAGATAGATCACCGATAAGGTGCCAAGTGAGCCTAGCAAAGTTAAATCAGGGCTCAAGAGCGATCGCCTCCAATCATAAGCTGTAACAAGAAAAAACCAACACCCCCCAAGACAAGTCCGCCAACGAACCGGAGCAAGTCGCCCCAAAAATCACCGACAATCATCGGCGCCATACCGGTATATTTGAGGGCGGCCACAGCAAAAGCGGCCATAGGGAACAAGAAAAGGTTATAGTAAGAACGGTGTCCTGATTTTTTCTCGTAAAATCTACCGATCGCGAACAAAAAGAATATTAATATGCAAACGAGTCCCCAGATATAGATGGTTAGGAAAATAGAGATCAAGGTAATCAATTTTTTGGTCTGGATGGGTAGGCTTTTTAGAAGTGACTTATTTGCTTAAGAAATTATGTGTCTATTCCATAGCCCATACGATTGGCCCTTCCTCGCTTCGAGTAAAAGGGCCAGTCATCTGAACCGTACATTACTTCTTAACAAAGGCCTCAACAAATGAGGCGGCCATTTTACGCGGATTACCGCTCAAAATACCTTCTTGGCCTTCAAATTTCGATTGTACATCAAATCCTTTGGCCGTAACATCATATTGTCGAATGTCTTTGGCATGGTCGCTGCCCCGCATTTTTAGAACCAGCAAAGCTTTTCGTATAGCTGACTCGATTTCTACATAGCGGAGGACAATGTAGGAGTCAACCACAAAGCCGATGCTGGCCTCCTGCATTGACTCACCTAGCAATACGGGACTTTCACGGGTAAGAAGCGCCGTTAATTTCTCTCGTTTGAGGGCATTAATAAATTGAAATTCAAGGCTGCGCAGTTCAACCGGGTCTTGGGTGATGCGGGCGAAATGGCTCATACTGTCCACCACCACCCGGCGCGCCCCCATTTCATCAATATGGCGCTCGATCATGCCGCCGACGCTTTCAATATCAAGGCGGCTCACTTCCGGGCTGGTCATGACCACCTTCAATACCCCTTTTTTTTCTAATTCTTTAAAGTCCCATCCAAATGCGGCTGCATCGTGATAATATTGTTTAGGAAATTCCTCAAAAGTAATAATTAGGCCCGGCTCATTGTGGTGAACAATACCGTGGTGGATAAATTGCATCCCTAGCGTGGTTTTACCGGTGCCAGGCGCTCCTTCTACCAGATTGGCCGTTTCTCTTAAAAAACCGCCCCCCAACATCTCGTCAAGCCCACTAACACCCGTGTTGACTCTGTCCATCAGCGCATCCCTCTAATAATGTGATACACTGCTTTGACTCTAAAGTGTCGATCTTCACACGCCGAGATGAATTTATCGACCAGATCACGCATATCTTCGTTGGTTACTAACTGGTAAATGGGCGTATCGCCCAGTAATCTTTTCTCCATAATATCGTCTCGAACCAGTTCATCCAGTTCTGGCTCTACGGCCGTGACGTTTCGTCCGGCATATTTGGCGATATTTTCCACGGTATCAGCGGTATTTGGATTCTCATGGAAAAACCTAACCAGGTCCCACTTGATAAAAGAATTTACTTTCGTTTTAACAAAAGCAAGCAGAACGGGATCCATGTCGTCCATTAGACGAGCCGTGAAATCATCTTCATTTGAGGCCAAGGTTGTGTCCTCCTTAACTTGGTTCGAAAAACTCAAGCTATTTTCACATAACAGATGTGTTTTTGGGAGTTGCCCCGTGCAGTAGGATCAGGGATTATCTTTATCTGCCTCATTGAACAGACACTTAGTTCAATATTATCATTTTTGGGCATAATATGCAACAGAGCTCAAAAATCTCGCTAACGTCGCGCTTTAGCCCGTTTTTTCTTTTTGGAGCCGCCGGCCGCTTTGTCGTCAGCCGTCTCATCGCTGCCGTTGTTGCTCAGTAAATCCGATTTCATGTGGCAGTGTTTATATTTTTTGCCGCTGCCGCAGTAGCAGAGATCATTCCGGCCTGGCGTCTTTTGAACGCGCACCGGGGTAGGGGCTTGTGGCGTGGCGCCAGCCGTTTCAGCCGTGACATTCGCCGCTGAAGCGCTAGGATGGATGGCTTGCACATTTTTAGGTTGTGGGGCTTCTCTGACCATGACCGTCGGCCGGAAAGCGCGGTGGACCACTTCATCTTTAATGGTGTCTCGTAGTTGGCCGAACATCTCAAACCCTTCTTTTTGGAAGGACACCAACGGGTCTTGTTGACCAATGGCGCGTAATCCAATCCCTTGCCGCAGCGCATCGAGCGCGGTTAGGTGGCGGACCCACAGCGTATCAAGAACTTGCAGCATTAAGCGCTTTTCAAACGACCGCATCTGCTCGGAGCCGATAACCGCTTCCATTTCTTCATAATTTTTCTCAGCTAAATCCAGCACCTGCTCCTCAATTTCTTCAGGAGCCATATTTTCCCAGGTACTGGTAGTCAGCTCAGCCGGCAGCGGCATAACTGTCCGTATTGTGCTGTGCAGCGCCGGTAAATCCCAATTTTCAATATCACCGGCAGTCAAGCTGGCCACGAGCCCGCTCAAATGCTCGTCAATCATGTTTTGAATGCTGTCTTTCATATTCGCGCTGCTCAAAATGCGGCGGCGCTCGGCGTACATCACTTCTCGCTGCTGGTTGACCACATCATCGTACTTGATCAACTGCTTGCGGATATCAAAGTTGTGGCCTTCCACCTTCGTTTGTGAGTTCTCAATCGATTTGCTGACAATACCGGCTTCGATGGGAACGTCGTCCTCAACCCCAAAGCGCTCCATCAGGTTAGCGACGCTTTGCCCACCAAACCGGCGCATCAGATCATCTTGCAGCGAGACATAAAATCGGCTTGAGCCGGGGTCCCCCTGGCGGCCGGCCCGACCGCGCAGCTGGTTGTCGATCCGGCGTGCATCATGCCGTTCGGTGCCGATGACATGTAGCCCGCCTAACTCCAGCACCTTCTTTTTATCCTCGGCTACCAAGGCGGCCCACTTGCTGAGGGTTTGCTGCCACACTTCCGGTTCCACTTCGGTCAAATCGATGCCCCGGCGACGCAATTCGTCACGGGCTAAGCCTTCGGCGTTGCCCCCGAGCAGAATGTCAACCCCACGACCGGCCATGTTGGTGGCGATGGTCACCGCGCCGGGCCGGCCGGCCTGGGTGATAATGCTGGCTTCCCGTTCGTGCTGCTTGGCGTTGAGGACTTCGTGCTTGACGCCGTTGCGCTGGAGCAGGTTGGACAGATATTCCGAAGTCTCGATAGCGATGGTACCGACTAAGACGGGCTGGCCGGCCTCTTGCATATGCTTGATTTCTTCCACCACCGCTCTAAATTTAGCTTGGGGATTTTTATAAACCACGTCGGGATAATCGACCCGTTTGTAGTAAAATTCACCGGTATCAGCATTGCGGTAAGTGGTTACTTTGACGCCGTTTTCTTTTTGGGTTTCTTCAGCCAACGAGCCTTGAATGGCCCGATATTCCACGTTGGTCGGCAGCACCACCACTTCCAAATCATAGATATCGCCAAACTCTTCCGACTCGGTTTCGGCCGTACCGGTCATGCCGGCCAGTTTGTTGTACATACGGAAAAAGTTCTGAAAGGTAATGGTGGCCCAGGTGAAGCTTTCGTTTTGGACCTTGACGCCCTCTTTGGCTTCGATGGCCTGGTGCAACCCCTCACTGTAACGGCGACCATGCATCAAACGCCCGGTAAAGTCATCGACAATAATCACTTCTCCATTTTGCACCACGTAATCGACATCGAGCTTGTAGAGCGCGTGCGCCCGCAGCGCGTTGTCCAGATAGGGAGTCATGGCCGCGCTCTCGCCTTCGTACAGGTTCTCCACGCCCAGAGCCTTTTCGATGTATTCGATGCCGCTTTCGGTCAGGTAAGAAATGCGGGCCTTCTCGTCAACAACATAGTCGCCGTCCGGCTCCATATCTTCATCATCGACGCTTTCTTGGCTGCTGCGGCGCAATGGGCGCACCAACTGGGCAAACCGTTGGTACATCTCACTGCTTTCTTCCGCCTGCCCGGAGATAATTAGCGGGGTTCGCGCCTCATCGATCAGAATATTATCGACCTCGTCGATGATGGCGTAATGTAGCTCGCGTTGGGTGACCCGATTCAGGTCGGTCACCATATTGTCGCGTAGATAATCGAAGCCGTATTCATTGTTGGTGCCGTAGGTGATATCGCAGTGGTAGGCTTCTTTGCGGGTGATGGGACGCAAATTTTGGTAGCGATCATCATCGCTTTGGTAATCGGGATCATACTGGAACGAGGCTTTGTCGACGCCCTGGCCGCCGGCGTTTTGAATGACACTGACCGACAAGCCTAGCCGGTGATAAACCGGCCCCATCCACTGGCAGTCACGCTTGGCCAGATAATCGTTGACGGTAATGACGTGAACCCCGCGCCCCATCAGGGCGTTGAGCACGGTTGGCCCGGTGGCAACCAAGGTTTTCCCTTCCCCAGTACGCATCTCAACCACCTTACCCTGGTGAATGATCATGCCCCCGACCAACTGCACATCATAGTGGCGCAGGCCGATGGTGCGCCGGCTCATCTCCCGCACGGCGGCGAAGACATCAGGTAGGATATCGTCCAGCAGTTCGCTCTCTAATTTAAGCAGTTGTTTTTCGACCTGATCGAGCTGAATTTGCAGCCGTTGGCGCTCTTTGCCGGTGGCTTCGGTTACTTGCCGGCGCAGATCGTGCATCCGCACGCGCTCTTCATGAGTCTGCTCTTGCAAGTCGCGGCGAAACTCAGCCAGCATTTGTTGCAACTCGGCATCGCTTTTGGCTTCCATTTCGGGGCCAAGGTCATTGATTTCTTCCACAACCGGACTGAGCCGGTTAATTTCTTTGAGATTGGGGTCGCCAAAGACGGCCTTGATAATACTTTTAAACATTGACTCCACTCCATCCAATACGAGCAACTTGCCCAAGCAAGTTGAACTATCACGGGTTTTTTCTAATCACATGATTGTACCACAATCCGGCACTCAACCCAAGAATATCAACGCTGCTGTCTAACTATTTTGAAATTCGTAGTAGATTCGCTCCAAACGGGGAACCAGCGATTCCCACCCGTAGTTGGCATGCGCCAAATCTCGGCCGGCTCGGCCTAACTCCAGCCGGCGCATAGGTGTGCTGAGTAATCTGAGGACAGCCTGGGCAAATAGGGCCGGTTCATCGGCCAAAATAAGTTCTTGCCCATTGACCACCGGAAAGCCCTCGGCGCCAACGCTGGTTGAAACGATGGCTTTACCCATGGCCATCGCTTCCATAATTTTAAGCCGCGTCCCACCGCCCACACGCAGCGGGGCGACATAGACGGTCGCTCCGGCAATGTAGGGTCGGATATCGTCCACGTAGCCGGTGATGGTGATGCCGGGGTTATCGCGCAGAACGTCCAGCCGGGGATGCGGCCGCTGCCCCACAATAGCGAACGTGGTTTTGGGACGAGCCGTTTGAATGAGCGGCAGAACGTGCTGGCCGAACCACAACGCGGCATCGACATTGGGCCGAAAATCCATCTTGCCGGTAAAAATCAAATCATAATGAATTGGTGTGCCTCTAAAGTGACGGTAGGCGTCCAGATCAACGCCGTTAGGCACGACCGTAATTGAGACATCAGGCGTAATTTCGTGGAGCGCGGCCTTATCGGGATATGACATGGCGATGGTGTGATCGACGCGCTTCATCACATCGGCCTCGTAGCGGTAGAGGCGATGCCACTGGACCCAACTGTAAAGCGCGGCAACCCAGCGGGCCGGCGTTTTGATATCGGCCAGAAAAGCCCGTTTTTGCAGGATCCATTCGGCATTGTGGGCATCGTACACAATCAGGGGGCGGGGCTGAACGGCTTCGATGAGGCTGAGGTAGGGAGTCATCTCGATGCCTTCTAGTTCGACCACATCGAACCTGTCTTCGCTAAGCCGCCAGGCTAGCCGTTCGGCAAACGCAGGCGACCAGAGTCGCCAGCTCATATCCGGGCGCTGGGTGGTGAGCATTTGGCGCAACCGGAGTTGGGTCGGGCGGGGGGTAACGGGGATGGTGTCGATCCATTGGCAATAATCGAGCAGCGGGCCGTGATCGGTGGAATTTTGATCCGGCTCTAGAAACGTCAGTAAGCAAACCGAATGACGTTTGGTTAGCTCTTTTATAAGATTAAAGTTCCTAAGCGTCGTACCCTGGTGAGGGGGGTAGGGGCGCTGAGGGGTTAACAATAAGATTCGCATTCATCTCTTCATAGGTAAATGTTTCTATTATTATACCTATTTTAGCTGCCCTTTACCTACTTTTTGGTATATTTCTAGCGTACGTCTGGCCGCTTTCTCCCAGGAGAATTTTTTGGCCCGTTTGAGACCTTTATGAATGTAAAGTTGTTTTTGTTCTTTATCGGTCAGTAGACGCCACATCGAAACAGTCAGGCCATCGATATCGTGCGGATCAACCAAAACGGCCGCGTCACCCACAATCTCCGGCAGCGCAGAAGTGTTTGACGCAATGACGGGCGTGCCGCACATCATCGCTTCCAGGGTGGTTAGGCCAAACCCTTCGTAAAATGAGGGATGGACCAGCATACAGGCCCCATTGTAAAGATAGACCAAATCTTGCGAAGAAACGCGTCCCAGGAACACCACGTGGTCTTCCAAATGCAGTTTGTTAACCGTCTCGTAAACTTCTTCCCATAGCCAGCCGTTAGCCCCGGCCAAGACCAGCAGCTCTTGCCGTTTGTATTCATCCCGTAAGCGGCGGTAGGCTTGCAGCAAGCCCGGCAGGTTTTTGCGAGGCTCGATCGTGCTGACAAACAAAATGTAATTATGGCCGAAATTATACTTCTGCTGAAGATGCTCTTGTACCTGGCGAGGCGGTAGTTGGCGATAAATCGGATTGGCCGCTTCGTGAATAACGGTGATCTTCTTTTCGGGAACGCCTAGCATTCTAATACTATCCCGTTTGGTCGCCTCTGATACCGCGATAATATGATCGGTTTTGCGCCAGGCCTGATCGATTTGGCCGTAGTAGTGGGCGCTCTCTTTGGTCAAAAAATGAGGGTAAAGCAAAAAAGCCAGATCGTGAATGGTAATGACCGACTTACAGTTGCGCCGAAACGGCGGGATGAAATCCGGGCTGTGCAGCAAATCTAGCCCAAGCCGGGAAATTTCAAAGCCCAAAGCCGGTTGCTCAAAGCGATTGTGGCTGGGCGTCCACAATGATTTTCGCTGGAACCCGTTCTCCTCAATGATCGTTTTGGTATCTTTTCTGCTCTGCAGTAATACAAACTCATCTTCGGTTTTAAGCTTGGCGAGGGCATTGACAAGCTGAACAATATATTCGCCGATTCCGGCCGGATTATAGTACACTAGTCGCGCGTCGATGCCAATGCGCATGGAGAAAAATCACCTTTCCATAATTTAAAAAAAACTCTGCCGAACCATAGATGGTAGCAGAGGGGCATCATCGACCCAAGGTGCGGCGTTATTGACACCTTACTATACCATGATTTACAGTAACGTCAAACCATTTTTGCGGCGCTTATTGCTCTTGGGTTGCGCTGCCATAGATGCGACGATAGGCCGCCAGATTCTCGTAGATTTTTCTGATGTAGGTTCGAGATTCCCAATATGGGATCGACTCTACAAAAATATCCAGGTCGTCGGATACTTTAATCCACTCCAGCACGTTGCCCGGCCCGGCATTGTAGGCCGCCAACGCCGCAAATTGATTGTCCTCAAAAATGCCTAACTGTTGGTTGATATACCAAGCACCGAATTTGATGCTGATGTAGGGCAGCCACAGTTGACCGACCTCGAACGGGCCAAAGTCGCTTCGTTCGGCAATGTAGTCGCCCGTGGTGGGCATAACTTGGGTTAAGCCTCGGGCTCCGGCAATCGACTCCGCTGAAAATTCATACAGGCTTTCCTGGCGAATTAGAGCCATCAGCAGCGCCGGATCGATGTCCAGGGCTTCGGCTTCGGCCACAATCAGATTGCCGAACAAAACCGGGTAATACAGGTGTTGAATAAAAAGTGGGGTTTGCTCCGGCGCTTCGACCGGCGACAGATCGATCAGCCGCTCGACGGTCAGAATGCTGAGCCGCCCCATTAATTTTTCTCGGAAATAGAGCGACAGTTGATACATCGCCCGGGGATCGTCCCAAAATTTGTCTTTGACTGTTTCAAACTCAACTAAAGCTTTATCGCGCAGGCCAAACTGCCACAGCGTCTCCCCCCGCTGAAAAGCCGGGTCCGTTCGAATGGCCTCACCGACAGTAGCCAGGTTGGCCGAATCGGTCTCGCCTTCGACTGTCGGCAGCCAGCT
Source organism: Anaerolineae bacterium (assembly GCA_020433785.1). Next base: position 2,600 of record JAGRCC010000216.1, on the reverse strand, counting down.
TCGCAGCCAGATTTCGGCTTCAGCTTGTTCCGAGGCCAGGTCAGCCAGCGTGGGTAAGCTCATGGGTACGGAGTGAGGCTGTTGGCCGGTCAGCAGATCGTTCGCCCGGAGGCGATAGTAGTCGGCGGGATCATCGACCAGTTCGGTTAAAATTTTCCGGGCGTCTTCATCGTGCCCCAGTTCCATTAGCGTTTTAGCCCGCCAGTAACCGGCAAAGCTGACCAATGGGCCATCAGGGTAGCGGTCGGATAGTTTAGTCCATATATCGATGGCCGTCTCATAATCTTCAAGCTGATAAGCCGCTTGGCCGGCCCAGTAGAGCGCGTCGCTGGCATAGTCGCTGTCGGGATATTTTTCGGCTAATTCGACTAAATAGGTTTCGGCCTCTTCGTATTGATCCAGGTTAAAAGTCAAAATCGCCGGCCGCCATAGGGCTTCATCGGCCAGCGGGTCCTCGGGATTCTCGGCGGTAAAATCGCGCAGAAACTGGCCGGCCTGGTCGTAATTGCCCTGATTGATCAGCGACTGGCCGATTTCGACATGCGCTTCGCTCCAGTGCGAACCGGCTGGAAAGGTGTCGATCAGCCGCCGGAAGACGGTCATCGCGCTGTTGTATTGGCCCAACCCCTGCCACGATTTAGCCATCAACCACAACGCTTCCTCAGCTTGGGGCGGCAGCGCCGGTTCGATGGTCTCGGTCACGGCTCCCGTCGTGGTTAGGGTGGTGGTCGCGGTCACAGGGTCGCTCGCATCTACTTCGATGGGAGTTTCGCGGGTGATCGATCCGGTTGCTGTTAGGGTGGTCGTACCGGTCAAGGGTGCGGTTAAGTCTGGTTCAGACTCAACTTCGGCGGTGATTGACGCTGTGTTCGTTAGCGGCGCGGTCATTTCCAGTTCGAGTTCAACTTCGGCTGTGATTGCTTCCGTCGTCGTCAAGGTCATTGTGCCAGTTAACGGAGCGGTGACCGCTGGTGTGGCTAGATAGCGCTCGAAGGCGGCGATGGCCGGCTGGTACGATCCGGCGTAGTAGTTGACCAGGCCGCGCTGAAAATCATCCACCGGAACATTATCATTCACCACCAGTTCGACCAGCGCCAGATAGCTATCGTAGGCGTCCGGGTAGAGATTCACGGCTTCCAAATAGCGCGCCTGAGCGGCGTCTTTGTCGCCGGCTTCAGTCAGCGCGTCGCCCAGGAGTTTGAGAATTTTGGCCCGGTAAGCCTCAATTTGGGCCGAATTCAGGATAGTTTCGTACTGATCGATGGCAGCGGCAATGTGATCGTGTTCCAGCTCCGTGGAGGCCATACTCTCCCGTAAGTGAACTTTGAAACTGTCATCCTCGGTCGAGTCGAGCCCGGCCTGATAGGCGGCGATGGTTTCGGTATAGGCGCCGGTTCGGAACCAGAGATCGCCGATGCGCTCGAAAATATAGACGTTGGTCGGATCATTGGGAGCGATTGAGTCTTGGTAGGCCGTGGCTGCTTCAGTTGGTTGATCGAGTGCTTCATAAGCCCGGCCCAAATTAAACTGCGCCGCGCGCGCTAAACTGTCGGTGGGGTACTGCTGTAAAAACTGCTCCAACGATGCGACCGCCGCCGCGTTGTCGCCCAAGGCCACTTCGCTGCGGCCGCGCCAATGTAACGCCAGGCGCTGCTCATCGGCTGAAGCGCCGGGATCGCTCAGCAAGCGATCATATTCAACCCGAGCGGTTTCGTAATCGCCGCTGGCATAGGCGCTCTGCGCCGTCGACAGCCGGTCGCTGGGGATGGGTGTTTCGGTCGGCGTGGGCGATGGCGTGAACGTAGGGCTGGGGGTTAGCGTGGCGGTCTGGGTGGGACTGGGAGTAGCGGTAGCGGTCGGCGGCGCGGGAGTAGCGGTTGGTGTGTCGGTTGGATAACCCAGCCAGGTTAGGCGTCGATTTTCAGCATCGAGTTGGCAGCCGGTTAAAACTATAACGGCGGCTAAAAAAAAGAGTACTCTTTTGGTCGTTAACATAGGCTGGTTATTATGCCACGAGGTAAGCCAAGGGCAAATCATTTACGGTCATATTTGCCTAATAAAAATGGCTGATAACTAGCTAAATCTCAAAGTTGGTGATATAGTCTATCATGACGATTTGTCAGCCTCGAACTAGGAGTTAGGAATCATGGCGCTCGACCTGGTGGGAAAAACCCTCGGCGGTTATCGACTGGATAGGTTGATTGGCGAAGGGGGCATGGCCAGTGTTTACAAAGGATATCAGGAAAGCCTGAAGCGATGGGTGGCTGTCAAAGTACTGTACTACCAAGAGGCGACGTCGCTGGCCCGGTTTCAACTGGAAGCCAAGGCCATTGCCTCGCTGCGTCACCGCAATATTCTGATTATCTATGAATATGGCGACGAAGAGGGAATGCCCTATATCGCGATGGAATACATCGAGGGGGGCACTCTGGAAGACCGCTTGAACGGGATGCCGCTGGGCTGGCGGCAGGTCGTCAATTTGTCCATCCCCATCGCCGAGGCGCTCCATTACGCCCACAATCACAAAATTATCCATCGCGATGTCAAACCTTCCAACATCCTCATGCCTCAAGACGATTGGCCGCTGCTGGCCGACTTTG
>JAGRCC010000215.1 GCA_020433785.1 Anaerolineae bacterium | reverse complement strand
TGCTGCTCGGCGTCGAGCAGTTGGGCGGTTAGCGTATAATCGACGTCAACCAGCTTCTCGGCTTGCCAGACCAACTCGAGGTCGAGTGGTTGGCCGGGCGTCACGATCAAGGCCGGCGGCTGAATGTGAGCCTGGCGCAAGCCCAGCAGTTCGATCGCTTCGCCGAATTGCGTATAGGTCGCCAAATCAAGCGGCGGCGGTTCAAATAAACGGGGCCGGCCATCAATCGAGACGGTGAATAACGTGACAGGTGGCTCGGTTCTCAGACGGACGTCAAGCCGGTAGTCGCCCGGCGGAACGTTGGCCGGCAAGGTCAAGCGCCAGGGGTCGCGGATCAGGTCACCGGCCTGCCAGCGGGCGGTTGTAAAGTTGCCGGCCGCCGGTAAGCTCTCCCATCGGGCGCGAGTTGTCCCGTCGGCATCAACCAGAAGCAGTGAAACGAAATAATCGGTAGAAATTGTTTGTTCGGCTTGCCAGTACAAGACCATTTCGCGCGTTTCGCCCGGCTGCCAGGCTGCACCGGTTGGGGGTGGGTCGAGCAGACCCAATAAGTTAATCTTGCCATCAACCAGTGGCATATTAAGCGGTTGCGCCAGCGATAAATCGGTTACGTCCGGCGGCGTCTCGGGTCGATCGACCCTGACCTGGACATCGGCCAGCGCCAGTGGGAAATCGCCGACGCGCTCACCGGTGGCCGGGCGGTCAATCCACGATTTGAGGTAGTAGTCGCCGGGCGGTGTGCCGGGGAACACGGTTAAGGCGAATTTGTCGGCGGCGACCATGCCCTCCTGCCACTGCTCAAAGGACAGGCGAGCCTCCGTGCCGAGCGATTGCCCCAGCCCCCACACCTCGCCGTTGTAATCGACCAGGCTGAGGCCAATCGGCTCGTCCGGTGATTTACCCAGCCACTCCCAATATAGCTCAACCGTGGCTGTCTGGTCGGGCCGAAGCGTTTGGATGCGGTCGCCGGTTGGGTCTAGTAGGTTGAAGCCCAGCAGTTCGGCTTGACCGACCAGCGGGGCATCATTTTCGATGATACGTTGGAGATGGAGCGACGGGTAAATCCAGGCGTAGTCGAGACCGTTCAGCGTGACGACGTGAGCCGGCGGCACGGCCTGATAAAATTGCAGCGCGCCAAGTGTGGGCAGTTCGCGCTGGATTTGGTTGATGTATAGGATAACGTAATCGGCAGCCAGGCCGGGTTTGGGTGTGCGTGAGATTTTTGCCTCGTCGATTTTATAGATGGCATGGCCGTCGAAGTAGGGTTCGAAGGTGGTGCTGTACCAGGCCACGGCCTCGGTGTCCTGCACGCCGGGTTGGCTGTTGAGCCAGCGCGCCGCCGCATCCAGTCCCTCGCCCCAGCCGACGATGATCATTTCGGCGGCTTTTGGCCCGCCACCAAGCAAGCGGTTGTAGTAGGTGAAGTAGTAGGGGTGGGTGGGGAGGATGAGGATGAGTTGGAGAAAGGCAAGGCCAAGAATAAGGAGAGATTGGAGATTGGAGATTGGAGATTTTGAGTTTGGGGTGTTAGTCGTAGGGAAGGGGGTGAGGTTGGCGAGCAGGGCGGTATAGCCGAGGGCGGCGAGGGTGATGAGAGCGGGGAAGGCGGGCAGGATGTAGCGATCTTGTTTTTTGCCGCCGATGGTGACCAGGCAGGCGAAGGCGAAGGCGAAGGCGGACAGAATAAGGATAGTGCGTAATGGGATGGTTTGTGGGCGTTTTTTGATCGCGGCGATGATAATGCTAATGATTATGAATAGCCAGCCGAGCCAGATGATCGCGGTGGTTTTGAACAGGGTGACGATGGCGTAGAAACTGAGGCCGGGATCGGGGACGGGCTGGCCCAGGAAGAAGCTGCCCTTTTGGTGGGGACTACCAGAGGCGCGTAGGGCGTCGTTGGCGATAGCAAGGGCGCGGCCAACCGGATCGACCCACATGGCCGGCCAGAGTAAGACAAAGACGGCCCCGGCAGCGACAGACCATACCGCTACGTCGATGATCGTGGCTCGAATGGCTTGGAGCCAGGTTGGCTGCCGGCGCACGTGCAGAATCAGGATCGTCACGGCGATGAAGGCTCCCAAAAAGAGAGACGGGTATTTGCTGAGAAAGGCCAGGCCGCCAAAGAAGCCGGAAATGATTAGAAACGGTCGGGAGGAGATTGGAGATTGGAGATTGGAGATTGGAGATGGGGAGATGGAAGATTGGGAACTGGCAGCGGGAAGGGCGCGGAGGAAGGCGAGGAGGGAGAGCCACATGAAGAGGGTGACCGGACCGTCGTGGCCGAGGATGCGGGTTAGAGCCAGGGTGAAGGGATCGAGGGCGATGAGCAGCCCGGCCAGCAGAGCGGCGGGGCGTCCGAATACGGCTCGGCCCCACCAGAAGGTGAGGACAGCGGTTAAGGTCGCTAACAAGACGATCGGCAGGCGAATCAGGGGCAGAATGGCCGGATCAAGCGGATCAAACGGGACGGCCGCTAAAAAATCGGTCAGGCGGCCGGGAAAGCCCTGACGAGCATACTCCAGCAGCAGGCCGATACTGCCGGCCCACATGGTCGTGACGCCCGGCGCGGGGCTGTCGAACGTGGTGGCCCAATCGGCACGAGCCAGGGCATCGAGAAATAGGATCGAGCGCCCGAACCAAGATTTTGGCTCATCGGCGGTTAGGAAAACATTCAGACCGAGCAGGCGTGGGCTGAGAGCGACCAGCCCAACTAAAACGGCGAGTAGAACGTCGCCGCTTTGCCCAATATTTACTATCTTGGAATCTGAATTTATTCTACTCAACTTCCAGATTTAACCTTTAATTTTTCTTGCAGCCAGTCTTGAAGTATATCGGCTACGATTTGATTGCCTAAAACGGTCCAATGTTTGTCGTGAGGAAAATAGAG
>JAGRCC010000214.1 GCA_020433785.1 Anaerolineae bacterium | reverse complement strand
AACATGTGCTCGGTGCGGCACAGGCCGATCCCTTGCGCGCCGTAGCTGCGGGCGCGTTTGGCGTCGGCGGGGTAGTCGGCGTTGGTCCAGATTTGTAAGCTGCGGAAGCCATCGGCCCACGACAGCAGGGTTTGCAGTTCCGTCTGCTCTTCCAGGCTGGGCGAGACGGTGGGGATTTCTCCGGCGAAGGCTTCACCGGTGGTGCCGTCGATGGAGACCCAATCGCCTTCTTTGACCACTACGCCGTGAGCCGTAAACTGCCGTTTTTCCTGATCGATGACAACATCGCTGGCCCCGACCACACACGGTACGCCAAACTGCCGGGCGACCACCGCCGCGTGGCTGGTCGCCCCGCCTTCGCTGGTGAGAATACCTTTGGCGGACAGCATCCCGTGCACATCATCCGGACGGGTAAACGGGCGGACCATGATGACCGGTTTGTTTTCACCTTTGCCCCACTTTTCAGTCAGATCGGCGTCGAAAGCCACAATCCCGACCGCGGCTCCCGGCGAAGCGTTAACGGCTTTGGTCAACAGTTTGCCTTCAGCGGTAGCGGACTTTTTGGCTTCGGGATCAAACTGCGGGTGAAGGAGGGTATCGACCTGCTCCGGCGTGACGCGCAGCACCGCTTGCTCTTTGGTAATGAAGCCCTCTTCGGCCATATCAACGGCAATTTTGATAGAGGCTTTGGCCGTGCGTTTGCCGTCGCGGGTTTGAAGCATCCACAGCTTACCCTGCTCGAAGGTGAACTCTAAATCCTGCATTTCCCGGTAATGGTCTTCCAATTTGCCGCAAATGTCGACAAACTCTTTGTAGACCTCGGGCATATCGTTCGCCAGATCTTTAATGGGATTGGTGTTACGAATCCCGGCCACCACATCTTCGCCTTGGGCGTTGATCAGGTAATCGCCGTAGAGGACGTTTTCGCCGGTGGAGGGGTCGCGGGTGAAGGCGACGCCGGTGCCGGAGGTGTTGCCCATGTTGCCAAAAACCATGGTTACAATGTTAACTGCCGTGCCCAGATCGTGGGCAATGCCGGCCGCATTGCGATAATCGAAGGCCCGTTTGCCGTTCCAGCTTTTGAAAACAGCCTCGGTAGCGAGCTTAATCTGCTCTTGCGGGTCTTGCGGGAAGGGGCGACCGGTTTCTTCTTCAAATATCTTCTCAAATTTCTTGGTCACCGCTTTCCACTGGTTGGCGTTAAGTTCGGCGTCGGTTTTAACGCCGGCCTCTTTCCGCGCTTCGGACAGTACCTCTTCAAACGGCTCGTCGTCGATATCCATCACCACGCTGCCAAACATCTGGACCAAACGCCGGAACGAATCATACGCAAAGCGAGCGTCGCCGGTCAGTTCAGCCATGCCTTCGACCACTTTATCATTCAGGCCAATGTTGAGGACCGTGTCCATCATACCGGGCATGGAGAACTTGGCTCCGGAACGGCACGAAACCAAAAGCGGATTGGACGGATCGCCCAGTTTTTTACCGGTTTCCTGCTCTATGGCGGCCATTGCAGCCAAGGATTGCTGCCATACCTCATCCGGGAATTTTTGTCCAGCAGCCAGATAAGCATTACAGGCCTCGGTCGTGACAACAAAGCCGGGCGGAACCGGCAGCCCAACGCGGGTCATCTCGGCCAGGTTGGCGCCTTTACCGCCCAGCAATCCTCGTACGCCTTCCCAATCACCGGCGTGTTTTTCGGCATCTTCTACTTCTTTGAACAGATATACCCATTTGGTCATTGTATATGGAACCTCCTAAATTATGGTGAGCCGCAGCTCGTTGGTAAATGTGGAACTTAAGACACGTGCAAAAACCTCCTCCAGATATTGGGGGAGGTTGAGGTCGATGTTGGTCTGGTTAATCGTTATGATTATCTAGGGTCAATTGGTCAGGATGTTAGGCCAACCTATTATAAGGGTTTGTGCTGCTTTAGCAAAAGTTTGTTGGGGAGTCGTCATAGGGCCTAGAAAGTTAGCTTCGCAGTTCAGCCGTATACGATGCTGCGGCCCTAGAGAGGTAAAAACTGAATTTGATTCTTGAATTCAGTTGGAGTACTGCACAGAGCTATTGTTAAAATATCATCAATAGTCTGACCGATAGGAAGTGATTGATGAATTACAATTAGTCCGGCGATAGGGTGACCTGATTGAATACATTTCGACTCCAATCGAGCCGGTCAAAGCCGACTTTGCCGCGTCGGCTACGCCCCATCGCCATTGCCATTGGTCGCACCGTCGGTACCGTTGGGGGAGTCCGGCGCCTCGGCGGTGGTTTCATCGGCGGAAGGGGCTGCTTCCGACCCGGTTTCTTTACTGCTCGATGACTTGCGCTTCAGGGTAATATCGTAACCCCAGTTTTGCATCTGTGTGGATAAATCAAAATCAAAATCCACTCCCAGAATATGAACCGCCGCACCTTGAAGACAGTTGGACAACGCTTTGGTCAGCTTCTTGATGGCCTCAAAACTGTTTTCCTGCTGATTTTGCCCGGTTTGATGAGCTTGCATATTGGCCGTAATCTTATCGCGCAGTTCGATCACTTCGGCCAGTTCAGGTATGCGGAAACGCTCCTCTTCCGGCCGGCTCTCTTCTTTGGCAATGTAGGTGTTCATCAGCGCCAGCCGCTCCGACAGAGTTTTCGGTTTCAACACGTTGCGCGTTCTGGGTTTCAGTTTGAATCCCCAGCGCGTGGCTTCCGAAGGATCATTGGCATATTTGCCGGTGACCGATTTCCACATTTGGGTCACGACAATCACGGCGGTTTTTTGGAGTTGTTTAAGTTTGTCGGCGGCAATGGTGCGCTGCCGTTCGGCTTCGGTCTGGGTGGCGTAGGCGGTTTCGAGTTGGTTAACCAGCTTGATAATGCGCGGCGTGAGCGGCGTTTGCTCTTTGAGGGGGCGCGTTTGTTCTTTGGCTATAAAGATTTGCCCTTGCGCCAGAAGCTCGGCCCGCTGCAGAAGGTCGAGAAAGTTAATTTGATAGGGACTCTCAGGCTCAGAATATCGAATGGTCATCGGAGTTTACCTCGTTTCAAGAATGATAGATGGATTTGAGATTAAGGATATTAACTTTACCTTCAAGTGTAACCGTTTTTTACCTATATGTCTAGCTCGACCAAAAATTTTTTTAGCCATGGCGGGCAAAACGATGGTCCATCGCCTCTGTTTCCAATTTTTCCAACGATTTTTATAATGCAGGCCAATTTTATCAAATTTTTTCCGCTATTTCGATCGAAAATCACCGGCGGCTAAAATTTTTTCCGCGATCGCGATCGAAATTCGCCGATCAATCCAATTTTTCCAACGATTCTTATAATGCAAGCCAATTGTATCAAATTTTTTCCAACGAATCGATCGAAATTCGCCGATCAATCCAATTTTTCCAACGATTCTTATAATGCAGGCCAATTGTATCAAATTTTTTTCAATAAATCGATCGAAAATGGCCGTTGGCTAAAATTTTTTCCGCGATCACGATAGTGAAAGAGGGATCGGCTGAAATTTTTTGACGAATTTCGATTCAAAATGCCGGATTTTTTTTATGAGGTCGCGGAATCTAATACTCGAAAGGGGATCGCCTGGCATTTTTTCCGTGATCGCGATAGTAAAAGGGGGATCGGCTGAAATTTTTTGACGTGATTCGATCCAAAATGCCGGATCTTTTTTATTGTTTGGGGTTGAACGATAGTAAATGCGAGATTTTTTTGAGGGGGTTGGGGCAAGCGATAGGGAAAGGGGAGTCACTTTTCTTTTTCGCTTAAGTTGCATCGAGTAATGTGTGGTCAGAGTTTTTGCGGTTGTGTCTCTACCCCACTCGTGTCCAAACCACCGTATCAAACCCGACCATTCTAGACGGGCCGAACTCGCCGGTGAAATTGGATAGCCGTACGGCGGCCTGGGTGGACGCGAGTTGAAACGCGCCGAGGTTGGCCCAGGCGTTATTGTATCCGGCCTGGTTGATGGGGATTTCGGTTTGGCCGCGGGCGTGAGTGATGATGTAGCGGGCGTAGGTGGTGGTGGCGTTTTGCTGCGGCAGGTAGACCCAAATCTCCCACTGGCCGGCGGCGGGGAGGGCGGGGCGCCATTCGGCCCAATGAGTTTCGCTGTTGGCTGAGGCCGGCGCCCAGAAGAGATTGCTGCCGAAGCCGCCGGGAGCGCTGTTCCAGCCGCTGCCGCCTTGTTGAAAACTGCCGGCGCGATGGCTGCCCGGCAGCGGCCCCACAATAATTTGGTTGGGGACCGCTTCCGGCACTTGTATTTTGCCGGGCCGGTTGGCCTGAATGAAGTCGGTGGGAGAATAGTAGTTGGCCAAAACCTGATCGCGATTGCGCGTTATGGGAAACCAGTTGCCGATGGGCAGTTTGTTCTTGCGAATTTCAAAATGGAGGTGGGCCAGGTAGCGGTTGTCAGCCCCCTTGCCGATAGTGCCGACTTGAGTGCCGCGTTGGATTTTTTGGCCGACCTGGTTGACCGTAATCTTATCCAGGTGGGCGTACTGCGACCAGACGCGGGTGCCGTTGGGGAGGGCATGTTCTAATAAAACGATTTTGCCCCAAATGGGATAGTCGCCAAATTCGACCACGCGGCCGTTGGAGATAGCATAGACCGGATCGCCCAGGTCGGTGTCGCCGCCGCCGCGGCCGTTCCAATCTTCGCCGGGGTGCCACGCCCCCAAATTTTTGAAGTAGGCGGGATCGACAATAACGGTGTCGATTTTGTGGGTCTTAAAGACATCGACGTTGGCTCCACGCGGGCCAACCGGAAAGTCGAAACCATCAGAAATGGGAATACCATCGGTTGTTTCGGCCATGGCGGTCTCCTTGATTACGGAGTAGGGCGTAAGGAGTAGGGAGTAGAGGGATCATAAATTCCTGTCACTCCTTAGTTTCCTACCTGGTGTAAAAGATTGATGGTTTAATTTTAACATACGCTTGAGACGGGGTCAACTGGTTTTACATAAAAGGCTGTGCTAGAATTCTCAATCGATATCGATTTTATTGTGAGTACAGCGTTAAGTAAGTTTTGCGAGGTTCTCTGAGCGTCATGCCCGCATGCTTCCCCGCCTACGCGAGGACAAGCTTAGCGGGAACCTAGCGCCATAAGACCGGTTGGATGCCCGATAAAAACATTCGGGCATGACCATTGCCTCCATGTCTATGACCTCCTTGGAATCCATATTGAGCCAAAAAATTTTTAGAGGAC
>JAGRCC010000213.1 GCA_020433785.1 Anaerolineae bacterium | reverse complement strand
CGGCGGTCGAGGGCGCTAAGACCACCACATAGTCGCATTGGGACAGCATTGTCAGCAGCTCCGAGGTCGGATAGAGGGTCTCGGGCAGCACGGCTTGTGGGTCGCCGGTACCCGGCTCGCGGAACCCCCGATCAGGCTGTCGTTGCCCCGAACGGTTCATCGCCACAACCCGCATACCCAGGGCGGTGACTTGTCGGGCCAATTCGCGGGCAATGGCCCCGTAGCCGATGAGGCCCAGCGTCTGCCCGCGCAGCTCCGGACCGGCAAAGGTCTGCCAACGTTCGGTTTCCCACTCTACCTGTTGTTGCAGGCGGCGGATAGTGGGCAGCTTCCAGCGAAAGGCCAATATCATCGTCAGGGCAAATTCGGCCATAGGAATAGCATGAATGCCGTTCATAGTCGAAATCTTAACCTGAGACTGCCACACCGGGGTGCTTAGCAAGGCATCGACGCCGGCGCTGTGAGTTTGCAGCCAGTCCAGGTTTGGGCAGAGGTGAGCATCGACCACCATTTTACCCCAGCCGTACAGGATATTGATGCGGTTTCTTAACGCTTCCGGGATTTCGGCCACCGACGTGTCCGGTAGTTGGTGAACCTCAACCGTATCGGAAACGGCCCGAAGTTTATCGAGCTGCGCTTCGGTAAAATTTATCGAACTAAAGATAGTCGTTTGAGTCATAAGGTCCTCTCGAGAATAGGGTGGAAAATGATGGGTTGGTTGACTTCAAAATCGTCATGCTTAATGGGTGACAAATTCGCTCAGTCACCAGGAGAATTGTAGGTGGAACAAAGATCGAGTCAAGGTCAACACGACCTGTCCGCAACAGTCTATCACTTCCATACGTATTTGAGAGAATTTAAAAGCCCGGTTGGCGAAGACCAGCCGGGCGTTTTGATTGAATGGTATAGCCAATAGGGAAGTTGTTAAATGTCTAGACCTAAGTTTGTAACAAACATTCTTTGAGCTTCTCGGCCACCGATTGCACGTGAGGCTGCTCAAAAATATTGTGATGGCTGCCGGCTATCTTTTTGATTTCCAGGCCACCGGTAACGAGTTTGTTCCAGCCCATCGTCGGGTCCGGGGTGCGTGATAACGGTTGGCTGCGGACTCTAAAGAGCGTGATCGATCCATCATAAGGGCCGGGGTTGTATTGACTCATGGCTCGCAAATGGGTTTGCATCAGTTGGCGTAGATGATCCGGAATGTGAGACGTGTCATCCAAAACATCATCAACCCCCAACGTTGTTGTTCTGCCGAATTTCCGAACGAATAGTTTCCAATGCCGTCGGATTTTTCGTTTCACGCGCAGCCGTAACTGTTCAGGCCCGAGGGCTAAATTATCGGCAGCCCAAAAGGGCAGGTTGCGCATAAAATTAAACATTAAGCGAGGACTACGCCAGATCGATTCGCGATCTTGACCCCGCAGCGGTGCGTAGCCTTCAAACATGGCCACCAGAGCGACCGGTTCGCCTTGCGCTTTAAGCTGTCGGGCCATTTCAAAGGCAATCACGCCCCCATAGCAATATCCGCCGATCTGGTAAGGTCCGTGCGGTTGGACTGTACGCATCGCTTGGATATATCTGGCCGCCATCGTCTCGATGTCTGAGTCGGGTGCCTCAACGCCGTCGATGCCTTTGGCTTGAAGCCCGTAAAAAGGCTGGCTTGGCCCCAGTAGGCGCGCCGCTTCGCCGTAACCGACCACGCCACCGCCCAACCCGTGGACACAGAAAAACGGCGTCTTAGAGTTGCCCGGTTGAATTGGCACAACGGTGGACCAATCGACCGGGTCATCATTGTGAATTGCCTGGGCCAATCCGGCAATGGTGGGCGATTGGAACAAAGTCGTCAAGGGCAGTTTTTTGCCAAATTGTTGCTCTATTTGCGTAAACAGCCGGATGGCCAGCAAGGAATGCCCCCCTAATTCAAAAAAGTCATCGTGGATACTGACCGACTCGCTGCCCAATAGATTTTGCCAAATAGCGGCTAGCTGCTGTTCGGTTTCGTTTCGCGGGGCGACAAACCCCTCGTTCGACTTAATGTCTGAGTGCTGCGGGGCCGGTAAACGGCGGTAATCGATTTTACCGTTAGGCGTGAGCGGCATCGTCTCGAGTTTAACATAGGCGAACGGCACCATGTAATCGGGGAAACGCTGCTGCAAAAATGACCGGGCTTCTTCTATGGCCAGATCGCCGCTGTGATCGGTCACGAAATAAGCCACCAGCTTGTTTCCGCCGGGCAGATCGTTGCGGGCTGTGACGACAGCGTTCTGAATGAGCGGATGCTGAGCCAGGGCATATTCAATTTCACCCAACTCAACCCGAAAGCCACGAATTTTGACTTGCCGGTCGGCGCGGCCGGCGAACTCCACCAGCCCGTCCGGCCGGTAGCGGCCCAGGTCTCCGGTGCGATAGAGGCGATCATCCGCCAAATTAGAGAAAGGATTGGCGATAAAGCGCGCGTTGGTTAAAGCCTCATCGCCAACATAACCGCCGGCTAGATGCGGGCTGCGCAGATAGATTTCTCCCACTTCGCCAATACCGGCCAACTCCTGGCTCTGATTCAGAACGAGCAATTGGGCGCCAGGCATGCCCTGCCCCAGCGGGTAAACGGCTTTGAGGCGATCATCTGAGGTTTCGGTCCGGCCGGGTGGGATACAGTGATAGCCAACCGCCCGTTGGGTTTCGGTTGACCCGTAAGAATTGATGCAGGTGACGTCGGGAGCCAGGCGCTGCAACTGCGCGACATCCTGGCGAGTCAGCTTATCTCCAACGAAAAAGGCGTAGCGCAGCCGGGGCAGGGTCGCTTTCTCTTGAGCCGTTTCCGTGAGAATCTGGCCCATGGGCGGCGTCATGTGGGCGAAGGTGATTTTATGGTGGGCCATCCATTGGGCCAGATAGCCGGGTGTTCCCACCTGATCGGGATCAGGGATGTAAATCGTGGCGCCGACCCACAGCGCCGTAAAGATATCGCGCTGAAGTGGATCGTGGGCGAGCCCGGAAAGCATGCTGAAGTGGTCGGCAGCGGATAGGTTGAATGCGTCTGTTTGCCACGGCAGAAAGTGGGAGAGGGGACCGTGACGCCCCCGCACACCTTTGGGTTGGCCGGTTGAGCCGGAGGTAAAGGTGATCGAGGCCGTATCATCGGGACCGACCGTAATACCGGGATCAGCGGTCGAGCAGCCGGCTAGAGGGTCGAGCCGGCGGACCGTGCTGAGCGGCGGCAGGGTCAATTGACAGGCTAAAGGCGCAACCGTGTCGGCAAGTTCAGCGGGCAGTGGACCGGCGGCTTCGATCTGAATGATCCCCTTGGCGTTTGAAAGAGTGAGATAGTGCAGCAGGCGCTCGACCGGATAGGCGGGGTCCAGGTTAACTAATGCGCCTCCTGCTTTCAGTACTCCCAGCCAGGCCCAAATTAGCGAGTCGCTGCGATGGCCATAAATAGCCACCACATCGCCGGGCCGGATACCTTGGGCGATGAGCCGCTGGGCCAGTTGGTTACTGCGTTGATCGAGTTCTTGGTACGACCAAGTTTCTTGCGGATCGATGATAGCCGTTTGATGGGGCCGCTCGTGGGCCATTCGCGCAAATTGGGTCTGAACCGCGCCTGGCCAGACATCGCTTAAGGGTGTGGTTGGATCGGGCAAAATGGTTCGAGCTTCAGGAGTAACCAGAGACAGTTCAGCAATCGGTCGGTGGGGCTGATCGACAATCTGCTGCAGCAGGTGCACATATTGGGCCAGCATCTCCTCTATCCGGCCGCGGCGAAACAGAGATGTTTTGTAAACCAGATTGAGGTGCACATCATCGCCGAGTTTCTGAATATACATCGTCATATCAAACTTCGAGCCGACCTCCATTTCATGGCCAACGAACGGTTTGATCTCCAGATCGGCCAGTTTAAGGGCCTTATTGTAGGTACTGGACGTAAACATATTAAAGAAAACCTGGAAGATGGGCGTGTAGCTGAGATCGCGTTGGGGTTGGAGCTCTTGAACCAGCTTTTCAAACGGTAACTCTTGATGGCTGTAGGCGTCTAACGTGGTTTGACGAACCGATTTAAGCAGATCGCTGAAGCTGAGCGTGTCAGCCAGCGACGTCCGCAAAGCCAGATTGTTTAAAAAGTAGCCGATCAGGTTTTCGGTTTCGATGTAACGCCGGTTAATCATCGGCGCACCGACCACGATATCGTCCTGCCCGGTGTGGCGATAAAGTAAAATATTAAACGCTGTTAGCAACGTCATAAATAGCGACGCATTCTCGCCAACGCTTAATCGCTCGAGCGCCTGGGTAAGGGCCGTAGATAATTTGCCTTTTACTGTGTCGCCTTTATAACTTTGGACCGCAGGGCGACCGTAGTCCGTCGGGAGTTCTAAAAGAGGGGGGGCTCCGGCCAACTGCTGGCGCCAGTAAGCGATATGTTTTTCTAGGGCCTTATTTTGTAAATGATCACGCTGCCAGACGGCAAAATCGGCATACTGAATGGAGAGTTTTGGCAGATTGGCCTCGAGTTGTTGCCCGGCAAACGCACCGTACAGCGCCGATAACTCGCGGGTTAAGATACCCAGTGACCAAGCATCGCTAATGATGTGGTGCATGTTCAGCAAGAATATATGTTTATCGGCAGCCAATTGGATGAGAGTTACCCGCAACAGGGGCGCCTGAGTCAGGTTGAACGGCGTAAACCACTCCTTTTCCACAAGCTGCTGCGCCTGTATTTCTTGGTCCTCATTTTTGAGATGTTGTAGATCGAGCGTCCGAATTGTCAGCGCTAAGTCCGGCGCAATGACTTGAACGGGTTGGCCGTCGATGAGTTGAAAGCTGGTTCGTAGAATGTCATGCCGTTGAAGGAGGTCGTTAAAGGCCTGCTCCAGCGCGGCCACATTGAGCGGCCCCTGTACGGTCCAGGTGACCGGCATATTGTAGGTGGCCTTGTCCGGCCGGAGCTGCTCCAGATACCAAATACCTTCTTGCACAAAAGTTAACGGAATAGGCTTTTGTTGAGGGCGTGGCGGTATAGTGGTGGTGGGAACGCCATTCGTACTCGTTTTCCGTTTCAAACGCTGGGCTAAATAGGCTTTTTTCTCCGTCACAGTTAAATTTGTCGTCGGATTTGTCATCTCGATAGTCATAAATTTGAGTCTCCTCTACTCGTTGTCCAGTTCACTCAAAATGATTTCTTCAACAACAGGCGCAAGTTGAGCAATAGTGGGATATTCAAACAAAAAGCGCAGAGCCAGCTCAATCTGGTAATCCTGCTGCAAGCGAGAGACGATCTGCACCGCCAGCAGCGAGTGTCCCCCTAACTCAAAAAAATTGTCATGCCGGCCAATTTGTTCGACCCTTAAAACCTCTTGCCAGATATCGGCCAGCAACAGTTCAACCTCGCCCTCAGGCGCTTCATACGCCTCGCTCAGGTCCGGGCGCGTGGTATCGGGAGCGGGCAGCGCCTGGCGATCTACTTTGCCGTTGGCGTTGATGGGCAGGCTTTCCAGCAGCACAAACGCCGCCGGGATCATGTAATCGGGCAGCTTCTGTTGCAGATGCTGGCGCAAGTCGGGCACCGAAGCCTCGGCCCCAACGACGTAAGCGACCAGGCGTTTATCGCCCGGGGTATCCTCGCGGGCCATGACGATGCTCTGCTCCACTGCCGGATGCTGGCTGAGCACCGTCTCGATCTCACCCAGCTCAATCCGGAAGCCGCGAATCTTGACCTGGTTATCCATGCGGCCCAGAAACTCGATATTGCCGTCGGGGCGATAACGGGCCAGATCACCGGTTTGGTAGAGACGGCCGGGGCCGAACGGGTTGGCGATGAACTTTTCGGCGGTTAACTCCGGCCGGTTGAGATAGCCGCGCGCCACGCCGTCGCCGCCGGCATAGAGCTGGCCGGGAATACCGACCGGTACGGGTTGTAAATGATTGTCCAGTATATAGACCTCGGTATTGGCTATAGGCCGGCCAATCGGCACGGCCATGTCTTCCGGCCAATCGGTTGGTATAGGATAACAGGTGGTAAAGGTCGTATTTTCGGTGGGACCATAGCCGTTAATCAAGCGGGTCTGCGGTAGCTGGTTCAGGACCTTGTGAACGTGTGGGGCCGAGAGGACGTCACCCCCGGCCAGCAGTTGGCGCACCCCTTGAAGCTGATCAAGCTGATGATCGACCATTTGATGGAACAGGCCCGCCGTTAGCCACAGGGTCGTGATCCGCTGCTGGGCAATAAATTGGCCCAACAGCTCCAGCGACGGTTTCTGGGGCGGGAAAATCACCAACCGCCCGCCGTTGAGCAGCGGTCCCCAAATTTCAAAGGTGGCGGCATCGAACGAAATAGGAGCAAATTGCAGGAACGTTTCCTCAGGGGACAAACAGGCAAAATTGGTGTTCTTGACCAGGCGGACCACATTGCGATGGGTGACGCATACTCCCTTGGGTTGGCCGGTTGAGCCGGAGGTGTACATCACGTAAGCCAAATCCTCCGCCGCGCCGTCAACCGTCAAGTTGGCCGTACTGTTGGGTTCGAGGTCGGGCCAGAGTGTATCGAGGCTAACCAGATGGCCTTCAAACGGCGGTAGTTGCTCGCGCAGCGATTGGTGGGTAATAAGGACCGAAATTTGGGTATCGGCCAGCATAAAGGCCAAACGTTCATGAGGATAGTGAGGATCGAGCGGCACGTAAGCGCCGCCGGCTTTGAGGATGGCCAGTGTGGCGACCACCACATCGAGTGACCGCTCTAAACACAGCCCCACCAGATCCCCCGGCTTCACCCCCAGCGACTGTAAATAATGGGCCAGTTGGTTGGCTTTGTGGTTGAGATCGCGGTACGTCAGTGGTGTACCCTCAAAGACGAGCGCCACGGCCTCCGGCGTTTGCTGAGCTTGGGCTTCAAAAAGTCGCTGAATCGTGGCGTTGCGGGGATAATTCGTTTGGGACCCGGCCCATTCTGTCAGCAGCGTCCTGTGTTCGGCGTCCGTCAGCAGCGGTAGTTGGGCCAGCGGCGTATCGAGATTTTCGGGAATTGATTCCAGCAAGGTTTGATAGTGCCCGGCCATACGCTCGATAGTGGCCGTTTCAAACAGATCGGTGGTGTATTCAAAGACCAGCATCAGACCATCGGATTTTTCAACCAACTGAAGGGTCAGGTCAAATTTAGCCGTGTTTTGCTGCACGCGCAGCGCCTCGGCGGTAATGCCTTCTAATTGAAAGGCCTGGTTTGAGGCGTTTTGCAGGACGAACATCACGTTGATAAACGGGGTTCGGTTGAGGGCACGCTCCGGCTTGAGGACTTCGACAATCTTTTCGAACGGCAAGCTTTGATGGGCGTAACCATCGAGGCAGACCTGGCGCACCCGTTGTAGCAGTTCTCTAAAGGTGGGGTTCTCCGCCAAATCGGTGCGCAGGACCAGGGTGTTCACAAAAAAGCCGATCAGCGGCTCGATCTCTTTGCGGAGGCGATTGGCCAGAGGGGTGCCGATTAAGATGTCGGTTTGCTGCGTGTAGCGAAGGAGTAACACCTTGAAAGCCGCCAGTAGGGTCATAAACAGCGTGCTGCTTTCCTGATAGCTCAGGCGCTTCAGGGCTTCCAGGGTTGAACCGGGTAGGTGCAGATAACGCCGCTGGCCTTGAAATGTAGACAGCGTGGGCCGGTTGTGGTCGGTCGGTAATTGCAGCCGCGGCGGGTTATCGCCCAGTTGTTTTTGCCAATAGGCCAACTGCTGTTCCAGCACCTCACCTTGCAGCCACTGGCGCTGCCAAACCGCGAAATCGGCATATTGGATGGTTAGTTCCGGCAATGGGTTGCTCTCGCCTTTGAGGTACGCGGCGTACAGCGTGCTTAGCTCGTGATTAAAGACGCTCATCGACCACCCATCTGAGATGATATGGTGCATATTCAGCAAAAGGATATTTTCTTGGGGTGACAGCGCGACCAATTTGGCCCGTAACAAGGGGGCTTGTTTCAAATCAAACGGTTGTTGCCGCTCTTTTTCCACCAGCGCCTTGACCTGCTGAGCTTGTTCCGCCATCGATATGCCTTGTAAATCTTCCATCAGGAGCGGCAGCGTAACCTCATCGGCGATAATTTGCATAACCTGACCATTCATCATATCGAAGCAGGTTCGCAGCCCTTCGTGACGGGCTACAATGGTGTTGAGGCTCTGCTCTAAAGCCGGCGCATTCAGATCGCCGCGCAGGTGAAATTGATAGCCGATATTGTAGGCGGCTGTTCCCGGCTGTAGCGTTTCAATAAACCAGAGCCGCTCTTGGGCAAACGAAGCCGGGCAAGGAGAGTTTTGCGCCCGCTGGGGAATGGCGTCATACGCCGGGGCGGCGGCTTTACGATTTAGACGTTTGGCCAAAAGGGCTTTTTGCTGGGCAGCGGACAATTTAGACGGTTTTTTGTCGTTAGGAAGCGCCATGATTAACCTCTTTTCTATGAATTCTTATGGTTCGAGTTCTTGGATTAAGATTTCTTCAATGGTCAAGGCTAACTCGGCCACGGTCGGATGCTCAAACAGCAAGCGCAAGGGGAGTCTTAGGTCATATTGTGACCCGAGCCGAGAGATAACTTGAATCGCCAGCAGCGAGTGGCCCCCCAATTGGAAGAAGTTATCGTAGATGCCGACTTGAGGTATACCCAATACCTCTCGCCATACCTCCGCCAGCATCCCTTCAATCGGACTTTTAGGAGCCACGAAGTTTGGCGCTTTAATTGGTTCGATGGGGCTGGGCAGGGGCAGCCTACGCCGGTCAATTTTGCCATTGGACGTGACCGGCAGGCTTTTTAACATTACGAACGCCGCCGGAACCATCGCGGAGGGAAGTTTTTGGCTTAGGAACTGTTGTAAAGTGGTCGGAGTCGGCGCTGCTGATCCGTCCGATACAACGTAGGCCGCCAGATACGTTTGCTGCTGGTCATCCTGGGCAGCCGTCACGAAGCAGCTTTTAACGTCGGGGTGTTGGGCCAACGTCGCCGCGATTTCATTCGGCTCGATGCGCACCCCGCGAATTTTGATTTGATCATCCAGCCGCCCCAGAATTTCCACCTGCCCGTCCGGGCGATAGCGGCCTAAATCCCCGGTGTAATATAGAATGTCCTGGGCCTCATCGCGGAAATGATTGGGTCTAAACCGCCGGTGATCGGCCGGACCGGCCTTGAGGTACCCTCGCGTCCGAAACGGTGTGCGGATGACGATTTCGCCGACCTCGCTGAAGCCGCACAATCGCCCGTTGGGCGCCAAAATGAGCACCTGAGTTTGCGGCAACGGCGTGCCGACCGGTTGGATGCCAGCCGACGGCTCGTCAGGAACTTGATAATAACATTTGGCCAGCGTGGTTTCGGTTGGCCCGTAGAGATTGATCAGGGTGGCCACCGGACAAAGCGTTTGCCATTGCTGCACTAGGGTATCGGTTAACGGCTCGCCGGCAAAGAAAGTCCATCGCAAATCGGGCAGGGATACTCCGGCTGAGGCATGCTGAAGCCACATTTGGGCCAGCGTCGGGACGGTGTGGAGCATTGTAATGCGCTCACGGGCCAGCCAGTCGAGCAGCGCGGCAAAATCGAGGTGATCCGGACTGTCCGGCAGGCACAGGGTGGCTCCATGCGTTAGGGGGGTGAGTATATCGCGCAGGATAACATCAAATGAAGGGCCGGTTAAATGGGCGGCGCGATCATCGCGGTTGATCTGAAACGTTTGACCTTGCCAGCTAACAAAGTGGCTCAAGCCCTGGTGCGACCCTAAAATTCCTTTAGGCGTCCCGGTGGTCCCGGAGGTAAAAAAGATGTAGGCCGGCGCGTCGGGTTCAACGTCAGGCAGGGTAATGGCTGCTTCATCGACCGCCGGCGTCAGATCAAGCCCATCGTTTTCAACGGCGATGATATTTAGGGCATGCGCCGGTTCGGTCAGCCAGGTATCATCAGCGTAGGCGTCGCCCACGTAGATGACGTGTTTAGCCCCGGCTTCTCGCAAAATCAACTGCTTGCGCTCCTGGGGTAAATTGGGATCGACCAGCACCACAACGCCGCCCATCAACCACGTGCCGATCAGCCCGGCAATGAACATAAAGCTGCGCGGGGCATAAATCGCGACCACGTCGCCGGGTTCAACCCCTTGCGTCTGCAATGTGACCGCGATCCGCACGGCCTGCTGCATAAGTTGCGCGTAAGTCCATGATTGATCGCCTTGACTGAGGGCGATGTGCTGCGGCGATTGCTCCGCCCGGTGGGCAATCATCGCCGTCACCAGCGGCTGCCGGGGCTGCGACAGCGGCGCGGTCGGATCGGGCAGTTGGCGCTGTGCCGCCGGCGTGACCAGTGAATAATCGGATAATGGTCGCTGGGGATTTTCGGCAACTTGCGCCATCAAATAGGTAAACTGGGCCAGCATGGCTTCCATTCGATCGCGGCGGAAGAGATCGGTTTTATAAACCAGGTGAAGGCGAAGCTGATCATCCACCGGCCGCACATAGAGCGTCATATCAAACTTGGCCCGTGTGTCGATTTCAGCTTCCGAAACGTTTTCGACACACATCTCGGACAGGGCGAGCTCACTGTTCTCGCCCGGAACGACCATGTTTATCAAGACCTGGAAGAGGGGATTGTAGCTGAGATGCGGTTCTAATTGTAAGGATTGAACCAACTGTTCGTACGGCAATTGTTGGTTGGCGTAGGCGTCTAAAGTCACCTGCCGGACCCGGTCCAGCAGCTCTTGAAACGTGATGTCACCCGACAGGTCGGTTCGAAGCACCAGGGCGTTCAGAAAGTAACCGATAAGCGGTTCGAGTTCTTTGTGAACGCGATTGACCATCGGCGTACCGACGATAATATCATCGCGATGGGTGTAGCGCTGGAGTAGCAGCTTGAACCCTGCCGCCAGGGTCATAAACAGGGTGGCCCTGCCCTGACGGCTGTGCCAGAGGAGGGTTTGCGTTACCTCGGCCGGTATGATTGCGGTCAGATGATCCCCTTCGTGGCGCTGGATGGCCGGTCGGGGAAAATCAAGGGGTAAATTCAATAACGGCGGCGTATCCTCAAGCTGTTGCCGCCAATAAGCAAGTTGTGTGTCGTATCGGCCTACCAACCCTTCACGCTGCCAAACTGCAAAATCAGCATATTGAAGCGGCAGCTCGGCCCAAAGCGGTTGCTGTCCGGCTTTGAACGCCGCGTAGGCTGTCGATAACGCTTGGGTTAGCAGGCCAAGTGACCAGCCGTCGCCGACGATATGATGGAGGGTCAGCAAAAAGACGTAGCTATTCTCGGCCAGATGCAGTACCGTGCCTCGCAGTAGGGGGGCCTGAGCCAGATCGAAGGGCTGTCCGGCTTCTTGGGTAGTCAATTGGGCCACTTGGGCTGCTTGCTGATCGGCGGACAGTGCGCGTAGACTAACGGTGCACAGCTTAAATTCCACCGTAGGCTGAATGAGCTGTCTAGGCCGGCCGTCGATGACGACAAAGCGCGTTCGCAGCGCTTCATGTCGATCCACAAGGGCTTGCAGACTTTGCTGAAGCGCGCCCAGATCGAGCGGCCCGCGCAGCCGCCAGACAGCCGGAATATTGTAAGCGCCGGTGTCGGGCTGATACTGTTCGACGTAAAAGATGCCTTCCTGACCAAAAGTTAGGGGGTAGTCCGGCGCCGGAGATCGTCGGGGGATGGTGAATGGAGAGATAGCCTCATCCGGCTGTTCTACCGCGGTCTTCATCTCAGCTTGCCGCAGGGCCGTAACGACGGGGGCCAGCTGGGCAATGGTCGGATAGTCGAATAGAAAGCGCAATGGTAGGTCAATTTCGTAGGCTTGCTGCAAACGTGAGGCAATCCGCAGGGCCAGCAGCGAATGGCCCCCCAACTCGGCAAAGTTATCGTGCCGACCAATTTGCGGGATTTTCAAAACATCTTGCCACACTTCGGCCAGCCGTATTTCGACCTGTCCTTCGGGGGTCACAAATGTCTCGGCTAACTCAGGCCGGGTGGTATCGGGGCTAGGCAAGGCGCGGAGGTCAATCTTGCCGTTAGCATTGAGCGGCAACCGATCCACAAACATGAAAACTGCGGGAACCATATAATCGGGCAAATGCTGTTGGAGATAAGCCCGTAGGTCAGAGACCGCTAGGGTTTGGGCGCTGACCACATAAGCGACCAGTCTTTTGTTGCCCAGGTTGTCGTCGCCGGCCACGACCACGCATTTTTCCACAGCGGCGTGGTGGCTCAAGATCGCCTCGATTTCGCCCAGCTCGATCCGGTAACCCCGAATTTTGACCTGATGGTCGATGCGGCCTAAAAACTCAAGGTGGCCGTCCGGCCGAAAGCGGGCCAGATCACCGGTTCTATAAAGGCGGCCAGGCCCAAAGGGGTTGGCAATGAACTTCTCAGCGGTTAACTCCGGCTGGTTGAGGTAGCCCCGCGCCAGCCCCACGCCACCGACATGAATTTCGCCGGGAACACCCACGGGTACCGGTTGCAGATGTTTGTCAAGCAGGTATATTTGGGTGTTACTAATAGGTTTGCCGATGGTCACATGCGACCGTGATAGGGCCGGCGGGCTGGCGGGGCCGGTTGGTGGGATATCGGCTTGGGCCGCGGCGTCGTATAGAGTGACTGCCGTACAGTTAACGGTGGCTTCGGTTGGTCCGTAGACGTTAACGATTTTTTTGATTTGGGGGTAAGCTGTTAATTTGTTAATCAATGCTTCACTGACCGGCTCGGCCCCAACGCCGATCACCTCGACCGATGCCGGCAGCCCAAAATTGTCTAAGAGCGCTTCTAAAGCTGACGGCACCAGAATCGCGCAGGTGATTTCGTTAACCAGGGGATGAGTGTGCCAGGTTAATGAGTCTTTCGACAAAATGATCTTGCTGCCGACCGATAGGGGCACAAAAACTTGGCTGACGATCCCGTCGAAAGAAATGGAAACCTGACAAGGCACCACCCGCAAATTCTCTGGGCTAAGGAGTTTCCTGGTGCGAAATGTGATCATATTGACCACGCTTCGATGCTCAACTGCTACGCCTTTGGGTTGTCCCGTGGAACCGGACGTGTAAATGACATAGGCCAGGTTACGGGGCGTGACCGCACTGGGGTAAAACGTCTGCGGTGGTTCCGGTCGGGTGACCACGGACTGGTGGTCATTATCTATGGCGACAATCTGAACCGCCCCCAGCGACTCGACCATATTGACTAAATGCTGCTGGGTGATAATTAATTTGGCCCCGGAGTCTTCGACTAAAAATTGTAAACGGCTATGAGGGTAAGCCGGATCGAGCGGTACATAGGCTGCGCCGGCTTTTAGCACAGCCAATAACCCGATCACCATTTCGAGCGAGCGTTCCAGACACACGCCAACAATGACGTCCGGCGCTACGCCCAATGTCTGCAAATGAGCGGCTAACCGGTTGGCTTGGTCGTTCAAAGCTCGATAGGTCAAGGTTTTATCTTCAAAAACCAGCGCCACCGCATCAGGGGTTTGCTCCACTTGAGCTTCGACCAACTGGTGAACACAATGGTCTTGCGGGAAATCGGCGGCCGTATCGTTCCAGTCAAACAGCAGTTGCGTTCGCTCCTCAGCCGTGAGTAAATTAGCTTGGTGGATCGATTGGTGGGGATTTTCTAGAAAGGCATCCAGCAATTGGAGATAATGCTGGGGTAGGCGTTGCCGCTGCTCAGCCGTAAAAATCGCACGGTTCGCACCAAAATAAAGGGTCAACTGCCCCGATTGTTCAAAATCGCAAACTTGTAGCGCCAAACTTTTCTGCCCATACCCTAAATGAATAAACTCGTGGCTGACCGGGTTACCCTGAAAAAGAGGGGGGCGGGCCACTTGATAATTGAGCAACACGTCATAACTTTGACCCACGTTAGGCGCAGCGTAGGGACTGTTCTGGTGGACACCGGACATTTCAGCCGCAATCTGGTTTAACAGCGACATGAAGGTGTCGTCCGGACTAATCATCACATGCAGTGGCAGCGTTTGCATCATTAAGCCCAGCGTTTGCTTCGCCGCCGGCGTCCGACGGTTGTGCCGGGGCACCCCCAAGGCGATTTTTTCATCGCCCCCCAGTCGATGCACGTAGGTTAACAAAACAGTGGCGAATATTTTGAACAAAGCCGCATCGAGGCTATGCCCGTGAATACCCGCTTGCCGGGCGACCTGGCGTAACCGCTCGCTCCGCTCCGGCCCCAACTGGCAGGGGATGTAAGCCGACCGGGTATCGACATTGGCCGGGGTGTGGCCGTAAAATGTGGGCGAACTGGGCCAATCAGCCAGCTTTTGCTGCCAATAGGTTTCCGCTTGCAGAAACTGGGGTGAGCCGCGTCGGGCTTGCTCCTGCTCGATGTGCTCGTTGAACCGGGGCAGGTCAATTTGGTCTGGCAGCGTCCCGGCCAGTGCCTGTCCATAAAGCGCCGAGAGATAACCCAGCGGCAGTTCAACGGCTCCGATCCCATCGGTGATGAGGTGATGTTGGTTGACATACCAAATAAATCGGCGTGGAGCCAGTTTAATTAGGGCCGCATCAATCAGGCTGCTGGCCAAGTCGAACAGCCGTGAGGCGCGTTTTGTCGCCCACGTTCGCAGTGCAACTTCAGGCGCAGCCTCATCGGAGAAATCAAGAAACGGCAGGTCGTAAGCAGAGGGCGGTTTGATTCGATACTGGGGTACACCGTCGATCTCGTGGATGACCATGCGCCAGGCGTCGCTGGAGTTGAATAAGGTTTGGAAGGCCGCTCGAAAATGAGCTGGCTCAATCGCCTGGGCAATGGTGAACAGCGAGGCGACATTGTAAATGGGTACGTCCGGGTATAATTTCTGACCCACCCAAAACATCAGTTGGTCCACGGATAGATTGGAGATGTCTATTAGGGTGCTTACTGTTTCAGCGTGAGCTTGTTTTTCTAAATGGGGGGAGTCCTTATCTAATATAGCTTGGGGCTTGACAACCTCTTTATTACCGAAGTTAGAGTTAAGGCGGAGAAAGTTCGATTCGGGTTTATTGAGCATGGATTAATCTCTAAGTCCTGTGATAGATGATTTTATCTTTCGCTAAACAAAAATGATATGGGTCAACTCAGTTTACAGACCTGTTTTTACCTGTTCCATATCTTCAGGCAGCGGTTTGATCTCTTCTCCTTGCTCGGCCTCAAATTAGGCCTTGATAATTGTGCCAGCGTTAAGCTAACGATTAAATTTTTCTAACCTCTTCAAAGCGCCTTATTATTGGTAAAAGTCTAACAGCTAATACTAAATAATCAATATAAATATCCATAGAATAAGGTTAGAAGTTGTGGGGCAGGTCCTACGGCGTTTTAAGGGTGACCGCCGCTTGAGCGCCGACCATTCGTGACGGTCACCTGGTTTTGGGGTAATGTCTGATGGTGATGATTAATCAGCCGGCCGGCTCAAGGCTAAGCCGGCTGGTAGGCTGTTCGACTTCGGGGCGTGGGGGTCGAGGTCCCAGAATTTCGATCAGGTCCTCGTGGTCGATGGTCTCTTTTTGGAGCAGGGCTTGGGCCAGCCGGTCCAACTTCTCGCCG
>JAGRCC010000212.1 GCA_020433785.1 Anaerolineae bacterium | reverse complement strand
TAATTATACCTCAAAGTTAGATATCCGTCATTAGTCATGATATTCACATAGTTTTCCTTTTATATTTATATATATTAGTAATACATAGTAGGGCCTGTTGATAAGTGGATAAGTAGCGGGCGATCATCGTCAGCCCACTATCCCTAGTAGGCTGGTTATTACTGGAGTCGGCTATATTGGTATAGCCTCTTACGATTGCCTGTGGATTGATTTTTGGACAGTTTGGGATAACTTAGGACAGGTAAATTTTAGTTGGTTTGTCAAATTTAACTATTTTTAACGTCTCTATATCTAGGGGGACGCGCTTTTTTTTCGTCTATATGTGGTGTCATGAAGTTGAAAGAAAAAATGCTTACTTTAAAAAAATAAAAGTTATCCCCAACTAGCCTCACTTATCCACAATTATAAGCCACTTATCCACATAATTTGTGGGTAATTGGGTGGACTCTAGAAAATGGACAATTGGCATTACGATGTACCTGATTATTTGTCTTAATGATGGGGTATAAAATTTAGGAAGGTTAAGACGGGAAAAGTTTAAGGACTGACGTCGGAAATTAAAAATCGGATCATCTCTCAGTATCTAGAGGCGACCCGATTAAAATTTGGTGAGGTTATCCCCAATAGGAATCACTTATCCACAGTTTGGGGTATAGTTATCCACAACTGGAGTGTTTTTTCACAATGAGGGGTAGTAAGAGGGAATCCTCATAACGGACTATGGGAATAAATAATCTCTCTGATCGCTAACATCTCGCGACGAAGTTGATCATTTTCCTCAATCCGAGAGGCTATTTTTTCCCAACCATGCATGATGGTGGTATGGTCTCGACCGCCTAAAACTTCGCCGATATGGGGCAGCGAAGCTCCTGTTTCTTCACGAGCCAGGTACATGGCCATTTGTCGCGCGGCGGATACGTCCTTGCTGCGATTTCGGCCAATGAGGGTTTGTTCATCCATGCGATAATATTCGGCCACTGCGGTGACAACTTGTTCCACGGTTAATTCCGCTTGGCGCGAGACGATATCTTGTAAAGCCTTTTCGGCCAAATCTAACGTAATGGCTTGCCGCAGCATGTGAGAATGGGCGATTACTTTGGTTAGCGCCCCTTCTAACTCGCGGATGTTATTTTGGGCACGCCGGGCGACAAACTCCAAAACATCACCGGGAACCTGGGTATTTTGGGACTCGGCCTTAAATTTGAGGATGGCGATCCGGGTTTCCAGATCGGGCGGTTGAATATCGGCCAGAAGGCCCCATTCAAAGCGAGAGCGAAGCCGTTCTTCCAAGGTGGTAATGGCTTTCGGCGGTCGGTCGCTGGTTAATACGATTTGACCGCCGGATGAATGCAGCGTATTGAAGGTATGGAAAAATTCTTCCTGAGTACTTTCTTTGCCGGCAATAAACTGAATATCATCAATGAGTAAAAAATCGGTATTTCGATAGCGTTCTCTAAAATTTTCGGTTGATTGAGTGCGAATCGCATTGATCAGATCATTAGTAAAGGTTTCGGACGTGGTATAAATAACGTGCTGCCCCTTTTTGAGAGCAAAATGCGCTACAGCTTGCAGCAGGTGAGTTTTGCCCAAGCCCACTCCCCCGTAAAGGAAAAGCGGGTTATAGGCGTCGGCCGGTTTTTCGGCCACGGCTAAAGAGGCGGCGTGAGCTAACCGATTTGAAGCGCCTACAATAAACTGATCAAAGGTATACCTATTATTCAGCATTAATTTATCTTTGCTGCCTGGCTGGCTGCCGTTGCCGTTACTTATTGAAGGGGTTCCTTTCCCGGGTTTGGAGGGGACGAAGATGGGTTCGTCCTTTTCCTCTTCTTCCACAAGGTGGGAATTTCCAGTGCCATTGACTGCGTCGACGATAAATTCGATACCAACCGGGCGTCCGAGTACACTGGCTAAAGTCCGGCTAATTGTATTAGATAATCGGTTTTCGAGCCAATCCTTGGCGAATACATTTTTTGTTCCAATTACTAGATAATCGTCTTCGTGTTCAACGATATAAGTATCTTTGACCCAGGTATCAAACGTGGCACGGGTCATTTGTAGTTGCAGTTGGCCTAACGTTGTTTGCCAAACTTGGTCACTATTGATTGACATAAAGATTCTCCTACTATTCCTTTGGCTTGTCGTAGTAGTCCTTACTTAATCTGATTATCTTCCTCATCCTTTGAAAGCAGCCTCTGCGGGTGGAAAAGGGCAGGCTAAACTGCTTTCGGTGGCAATTAATGCGGATAATCGTGTTTATAGATCTACGATATCACCGAACAGCATCAAGGAGTGCTCATTTATCCCTATCCATGAACAGACTCCTTCAATTATTAAGTTATTGTGTCAGTTTGCGTTGGTACACAAAAAAACGACAAACAGACAAAACAATAATTCTTGATTGACGCGGGGCTAATTCTTTAAATTAAATATTTCTGGACGCTAATTTTTAAGTGGCAACTAGATTGTGCTAAAATAGCCGGTGGTCGAGGATATTACTGGTTACTGAACTAGCTGTCTTGCAGAAAACAGATTTAAATAATCCCTCGCAAGAGGTGGATAGCATTTTATCAAAAGTGAATTTTAGATTCAATAGCTCTACCTTAAAAAGAAATTTCGATTAAATATTTTTAAGAATATTTATGTCAACGCAATTTTTAGTTGTGGATAATTTGTTGATAACCTGCTCATTTCGTGCGTATATGTCTGAGGATAATTTGGGATAACTGTTAATAACTTTTTTACGCCATTTTTTTGTAGAATCTAAAAAGCCGCCCTAATAGGCGGCTTTTTAATTGATTGAGATTAATTTTTACTTAATTCAAAGGGACAGCCTGCACCAGGGCAGGATCAATCGCTTTGTTCAGCGTTACCCCAAAAGGGATGGGGGAACTCAGCGCATGTTCAAAAACCTCATCGACCGTTTCTACCTGGTGGAACGTCATTTGTTGGCGAACATCGGCCGGTACGTCGTCCAAATCAGCTTCGTTGAGTTTGGGGAATATGACCGTTTTGAGGCCGGCACGATGGGCGGCTAAAATTTTTTGTTTCAACCCACCAATCGGTAAGACCTGGCCTTGCAGGCTTACTTCCCCCGTCATTCCCACATCCGATCGGATAGGGCGATCCGTCATCAACGAAACCAAAGCCGTAACCATCGTAATTCCGGCCGATGGGCCATCTTTCGGGACGGCTCCGGCAGGCACATGCAGATGGATGTCGGTATTGTTGAACTTTTCTGAATCGATTCCAAACTTTTCGGCATAGGAGCGGACGTAACTGAGCGCGATTTGGGCGCTCTCTTTCATCACATCCCCTAACTGTCCGGTCAGGGTTAACCGATCTTTGCCCGGCATGGCGCTGGCCTCGATAAAAAGGACATCGCCGCCTACGGCAGTTACAGCCAATCCGGTGGCTACTCCCGCCTTTTCGGTGCGTAGGGCCGCTTCAAAATGGAATTTGGGTTTGCCCAAATATTCCGCAACCTGTTTGGTATCAATTTTTATTAAGGCTTCGCCGTCAGCTGACGGCGCATCAAACTCACCACCGGCAATTTTGGTGGCCACTTTTCGAGCCACCCGGCCAATTTCGCGTTCTAAATTACGTACACCGGCTTCGCGAGTATAGTCGCGGATAACCTTCTTGAGGCTATCGTCATCAAATTCAATTTCGTTTGCGCGCAAGCCGTTGGCTTTGATCTGGCGGGGGATTAAATATCCCTTGGCAATTTCAAGTTTTTCAAATTCGGTATAACCATCGAGCTGAATAATTTCCATGCGGTCGCGCAGCGGCGCGGGTATGGTATCCAGGGTATTGGCGGTGGCGATGAACATCACCTTGCTCAGGTCAAAATCCACATCCAGATAGTGATCGCGGAAAGCGTAATTCTGTTGAGGATCCAGCACCTCCAGCAATGCGCTGCTGGGATCGCCTCGCCAGTCGGAGCCGATTTTGTCGACCTCGTCCAGCATAAATACCGGGTTGCGAACCTTAACGCGCTTTAACGCCTGGATAATTCGCCCCGGCATGGCCCCAATGTAGGTGCGGCGATGCCCTCGAATTTCAGCTTCATCGCGCACGCCGCCCAAACTCATCCGGGTAAATTCTCGGCCCAGAGAGCGGGCAATACTGCGGCCCAAACTGGTTTTACCCACGCCGGGTGGTCCCACAAAAAGCAATATCGAACCACCGGCCCGGTCTTGTTCGTGACCTTCTTCGACACTATCCTCAACATTCCGCTCCAAGCGCAGCTTACGTACAGCTAAGTATTCTAAGATGCGCTGTTTGACGTCATCCATATCGTAGTGATCGGCGTTGAGAACCTTGTGAGCGTGTTTGATATCCAGGTTATCGTCGGTCACGGTCTGCCACGGCAGATCGACCATCCAATCCAAATAGGTCTGGATAACGCCGAATTCGGCCGATTGAGGTTGTAATTTTTCTAAGCGTTTTAGCTCGCGTAGAGCCTCTTTTTTCGGCTCTTCCGGCATGCCGGAGGTCTCAATTTTTTCTTCGTATTCACGGATGACCGCTTCATCATCCTCTTCGCCCAACTCTTTTTGAATAGCGCGTAGCTGCTGCCGCAGATAATATTCACGCTGGGTCTTATCCAGTTCTTCCTGAGTTTCCGAGCGGATATGCTGGCCAATTTCTAAAACTTCCAACTCACGGCTCATTAATCGGATCAAGTGGGCCATTTTAGCCGGCAGTTCGTCCTCGGTTAAGACTTTAAGCTGATCTTCCAAGCTCATCCGTAGGTTTGAAGCAATAGTGTAGATGATAATGCGCGGGTCTTCCACCTGGTCGAGAAATTGAGATATTTCGTTGGGCAGTTGGGGAATGTGTTCGACAATGGCCTGGGAAAGCTCAACCATGCGACGTCTGAGCGCTTCGATTTCAACCGATTTATCTTCCGGAGCGATATCCGGTGCCAGCGAAACCTTAGCTTTAAGAAATGGCTCAGTGGTGGTCCACTCGTTCACCTTAATCCGTTCAAGGCCCTGGACGATAATTTGTAGGGTGTCTTTACCGCTCGAGTCACTGCGGATTACACGGTGAATCCGGCCTACGATCCCCGTTTGGTGAAGTTGATCAGGGCTGGGTTCATCGAGTTTGGGTTCTTTAGACGTCATTAGCCCAATCATGCTGCCGTTTTCGACAGCCCACTTAACCAGCTCAATGGAGCGGGTTACCCCAATGCTTAATGGTATAACAACAAACGGATACGCTACGGTTCCGCGTAAAGGCAAGATAGGCAGTTCATCAACCGAAAGGTCGTCCAAGTCGGTTTGTTCGGTTACGTCCTCCAAAAAATTAAGCATGAACTTTGCACTCCTTGAGTTCTATTTTCCATGTTGAATAGAGTAAGTATACAGGGTTACTGTTAGATTCTTATTAGAACGTTTGGTTTAAAACTAGGACAACAGTAATGTACTCTACAGACCGGTTAAGGAGGGCAAACCTTACAATTGGGGCAATATCGTACACTTTGTATCATCCAACGTTGTGTTGGGAGCTATTTTTGGACATTAAACCTGACAACGATAATATCCCCATCATGAACGATGTAATCCTTGCCCTCCAACCTGGCTTTGCCTGCTGCTTTGGCCGCCGCGTTTGAGCCGGCGGCCATTAGATCATCGTAACTGACGACTTCGGCTCGAATAAATCCCCGGGCCAAATCGCTGTGGATAGCCCCGGCGCATTCGATGGCCGGCGCGTTTTTGGCTACTTCCCAGGCGCGCACTTCATCCTCGCCGGTGGTGAAGAAGACCATACGCCCCAACAGATTATAACTTTCGCGGATAATGCGCGCTGTGCTGAGTTCGGTCAGATTATACTCTTCCATAAACATCGCCCGGTCGTCTTCATCGTCCAGTTGAGCAATGTCCATTTCCAAGCGACCTCTAATGGCCGTGGTACTACTTTTTTGGTGTGGATAATCAATTTTAGGCGGCTCGGCATCGTCGCCCAAATTAAAGATAATCAGCACCGGTTTGGCGCTCAAAAATTGAAAGCCGCGCAGACGTTTCTCTTCATCCATGGTCAATTCAAAATCTCTGATCGGCTGCCCTTGCTCAACGTGCGGTTTGAGTCGGCTCAAAATTTCATATTCTTTCTGATCATCCTCAAATGTGGGAATCGCTTTCCCTTTCTTTAAACTTACCTCTAACCGTTCCAGCCGATTTTCAATTTTGCTTAGGTCCGATAGGCTGAGTTCCGAGTCTAAACTGGCTATATCTCGAGCCGGGTTTACGCCCCCCAGGGAATGAGGCACCGTTTCATCTTCAAAAACGCGAACCACGTGCAGTAGCGCATCATTGTTGCCGATAGCGTTCATCAACTCGCCGCTCAAGCCAACACCCTTGGTCTGGCTGTCGGTACTGCCGCTCAACCCGGCGATGTCAGCGTACTCCACTTTGGCATAGGTGGTTTTTTTGGGATTGTACATCTGGCTCAACGCATCAACGCGTGGGTCGGGGACGGGAACAACGGCGGTATTCACTTGAAACGCGCCGCCGGTAAAGGCCGCAGTTGGGACCTTACCCCCTGTCAGCACGTTGAATATAGTGGTTTTGCCGCAGTTGGGTAGGCCAATGATTCCAATACGCATATTTCTCCTCAACAAAAAGCCCATCGGATTTCCGATGGGCATAAAATTTAAGTTTATTGTAATCAGTTACATGGGTTTAGTCAATGCCAACGCTTTTACCGCCACCCCCACCATCTTTTCCGCCGCCACCGCCCCCTTTGGGACCAGGCGCCGCATAGCGCATTTGAACAGGGTCGGCGTGCTGGCCGATATCTTTGTAATCGGGGCTAATTTTAACCACAGCCACCGTCCAGTTATAAACCCCGCTTTGGCGTTCAACTCCGGCGGCGTCGGTAATATCGGTGGTCAGTTGATAACGATTTTCACCGACTTTTTTGATAGTACCGTTTTGATTATCGAGTACAGCGTTATGGACCCCGGCTTGGAAGCTACCGTCTCGCCAGACCCTGACTTCAAAACCATAATCCTGCGGCAGATCGCCGCCGGTCCAGGTCCATTCAAAGGTTGTGGTGCCGTAAGTGGGATCGTTTAAGGATAGCGGGCTAATCAAGGTAAACTGGCCTGTCGGGATTGATGGCGTAGCTGTGGCAGCAATAATTTGACGCACAGCGGTAGCCGTATCGGTAGGTTTGACCGGGATGGGAAGCGGGGTATTCGTGGGCGGCAGGGTGGGCGTCAGCGTGGGCGACGGGGTAAAGGTAGCGGTGGGGGATGGGGTTATGGTTGGCGTTGAGGTTTGGGTAGGGGTACTGGTTGGAGTTGGGACCATCGCGGTTAGCGAGTGATAGGCGCCCGAATTAGCCCATAATGTTTCATATAAGTTCGGATTGTCTTGAATGGTCTGTTGGATCGACCCTTGCCAGGTGTCATCTATACTTAGCGCTGTGGCAAAATCGGCCAGGGCCTGGTCCGCTTTTTCCTGACCGGCATAAGCTAACGCTCGATCAAAATACAGGCCCGGATTATCTGTGTTGATACGGATAGCCGTATCATATGCCTGGATCGCTTGCGATAGTTCGCCCTGGTTCAGATAAATTTCGCGCCCGCGCAGCCACTGATTAATTTCCAACTCCAACTCAACCGACCGGAGAGCGGGGTCGTATTCTAAGCGATTCAAGGGTTGGGTCATTGCCCGCAGCAGCCCGTTATTTTGGCTGTTGTTGACCAAGCGATCATCTTGGTAAATGTGTCTTACGACAGCAACTAACTCCTCGCCCACGGTTTCCGGACTGGATAAATCGAACAGACTCAACTGCTCTTCGGGGCTAAGCTCTTGGAAAAATAGCTCGTGAGCTTTACTTTCGTGCCCGCTAAGGTTAAATAACCCGGCCAAGCTGGCTATTTCCTGCTCGGGGCCTGAGGCTGTATGAAAGTTGTCTACCAGCTCTTGAGCCGCAATGGCTTTTTGATGTTGTTGATAGGTGTAAAATCCGGTGGCTCCGATGGCTACAATGGCCAGTAACACCAAGGTGATAATTAAATGCCGGTTCCAGTTAGTAGGTTGTTGCGCCGTTAGCCATTCTTGATTAAAAATCGCCTCATAAATTTTATTGCGAACATGCAGCGAGCCGTTTTCGCTGGCGACGATACCGGATATCTTCAAGTGGTTTTGTACAGGCGAGTTATTATCCTCCGCTATTTTATCGTTGGCTAAGACTCGTTGATAAAGGTTTAACAGTTGACGCTGCTTGGGGCTACTGGCAATAAGCTGCGTCGCTGCTTGAATGTTAGGATCGTTACCTTGAGAAGCCGACGATAGAAAAAGCACCTGCATGGTATTATCAACCCGTTCGTCATCCCAGTGGACGTCGCTGATATCGGTCACGGCCTGGCACAACCGTTGGGTTAGATAGGGATGACCATGGGTCCAATAATAGATGCGGTCAAAGATGGCGGCGCCTTTGTCGGGGTGAACCGACTCCAGACGCTGCTCCAATTTTTGCGTGTCTGGTCGGCTAAACTCATCAACCGTAATCGATTGGCCGCTGGTCACTATAAACCGCTTGAGTTTTTCAGGTAATGCATCGGGCGTCATTACGCCTAGTAAAACAAAGGTGAGGCGATGCAGAGCAGGGCTACTGTCACGCTCGCGATAAAGACTCTCGATCACCATCAGTAAATCTTTTACAAACGTAATATCCTTAATTCGAATATTCAGCTCATCAATAAAAATGACAATGGGGCCACTTAATTCGGTGAGAATGACCTCTTTGAATAAACGTTTGAGGCGCTCCGCCAAATCCGGAGTGGTTTGTTGGGTAAACCAGGTGGTTGGATCGGTGGTAAAATTGAGTTGCGCTTTAAGCCGTTTGACGAACCATAGATAGAGATGTTCATTGCTGGTGCTCTCATCCAGACCGCTTAGGGTGATGATGGCCGCATGGCTGCCTTCCTGAGTCAGTTTCCAGGCTGTTCGCGAAGCCAGGCTGGATTTGCCCATATCGTGCGGCGCAAAAACATAACACAACTGCCCGGCTTGGCTGGCCTGGTATAAGGCTTGGTCGGCCTCGCGGTCGATGTAAATTGGCGAATCCGGCGGCAACGCCCCGTTGGCTACAAATGGATTTGATGTTTTTTTATAATAGCTGCTCATTGCTGCTAACCCTAAATGTTCTAGTATTCATTTCAGTTAATGTATTATTGACAAAAGATCCGAGTAGTTTGGGGACCACTGTCATAAGTTTTTTGGGCGGTGGCGGTTCCACATGGACTTTGTGCCTTAACATTGTAGGTACCCGGTGGAAAACTGCCGCAAAATTGCGTGGTATTGTTCGGCACTGTACAGCTTACCCCCGTTCCGACAACGGTGAAGATCACATTGCCGCCGGTGTTATCGTTGTGAATAGAGAGCAGCGCCGGCCCGGGTTTTATTAAAATCGGCAAATTAACCTTATAAATAATGGCTTCGCCAATGACGACCGTAGCGCTGCCGAAATTGCTTAAATTCTCATTGTCATCGTCTTGAACATTAGCGGTAACCGTACTGG
This sequence comes from Anaerolineae bacterium, assembly GCA_020433785.1. Next base: position 7,079 of record JAGRCC010000212.1, on the reverse strand, counting down.
TTTTCGACTGCCCTTGCACCCCGCTGACGTTGGCGGTGAAGTTACATTGGTATTGGCCGCCGACCGCGATATTGCCGCCTACGGCGCAGGTGCCCTTGCCATTCAAGTTACCATAAACGTTGTCGTTTAAACTTTTGAGGTTCACCACGTCAGCCGGGGAAGTGTTTTTAACTTTCACCGTAAAATTAACCGTCCCACCCGGTTCAGGCACCGACGATGGACTGGCGCTTTTGGTGACTTCAATGGCTGAGGGAACGTTGGTAATTAAGATCAGCACGTTGCTGCTTGTCTTATTAAAGGAATTGGTGTCATCATCGGTAACGCCGGCAGTGACCGCGCTGCTTTGCGATGCACCCGGTTGTTGGCCGGTGAAGCTACCGGAGAACGTACATTGATAAGTCGCGTTCGGTGAAAGGTTAGTGCCTGTAACGCAGGTGCCTTTGCCGGCCAGGTTGCCATAAACGGAGTCGTTCAGGCTGTTAACCGTCACATCGTCGGCCGAAGAGGTATTCTTGACCTTGACGGTGAAGACCACCGCTCCGCCCGGCTCCGGCAGCGAGGTCGAATTAGCAGTTTTAGTAACATCGATCGAAGAGAGCACATCATTGATCGTAATCGATTTTAGCCCTTCATCATTCACCGGATTGTTATCATCATCTAAACCGATGGCCTCGACAAACACTTGCTTGGTCTGACCGGCATTGCCCGTGATTGTCGTAGAGTAGGTACAGACATATTGCTGCCCTGAATTAATAGTTTTGGGGATAGAACAATTTCCCTTGCCGTCCAAGTTACTCTTTACCCCATTTTTGGTTTCATCAAGCGTGTTGATGGTTACGGCGTCGGCCAGAGAATTATTCGTGATTCTAACTGTAATATTTACCGTGCCGCCATTTTCATTGACCGAGTTGGGGTTTGCTTCGACCGAAACACTAATCGATGAACTGACATCGGTAATATCTATCGAGACGCCATTACTCTGTTTACTGACCGCTATATTATCGTCATCCGTGCCGGACGCCGTCACTTTATTCGTATGAGTCTGTCCGGCGTTGCCGGTGACTTGCTTGGTAAATTGACAGGTATGTTTTTGGTTGGGAGTCAGCGTTTTGGGTAAAGTCGGGGTACAAGCGGAAGTAATGTTGCCAAATTTGTCATCGGTTAATGATGTCAGGGTAACGGTGTCGTAGCTGCTGGTATTGACCATTTCCACCGTGTACGTGACGTTTTCCCCTGGCTCGGCGACACTTGATTTATTAGCCGATTTGGTCACTGAAATAGACGACTCCACATTGCTAAAAGAAACGCTGGCGCTCCCAGAGTCTTGATCTAAATTGCCGTCGTTGTCGATAGCGGTGGCGTTGATCGAGGTTTGATGACTGGGACCGGCGAAGTTACCGGAAACCGGTTTGGTAAATTGGCAACTGTAACTGCCGCCAGGACTGGGAGCCAATGTTTGAGGAACTGAACAAGTTCCCTGACCACTCACATTCAAGGCATTGAGCGTCAGGCTTTCAGCACTATTATTGGTAACGGAAACAGTGAACGTCACATTACCGCCCGACTCCGGCACCGATGTGGGCGTACGCGTTACCGCGACCGTGATATCGGGTAAAATGTCGAGGGTGGTAATTGTAGTCGTATCAGACTTGGACACAGCCTGCCCCTCATCATCCGTAACCGTAACCGTAACGTTATTGGTTTTATTATAAGCATCCCCGGCCGGGATAACGGCGTTAAACGTACACACGACGGTCCCATTACCGGCGAGCGTGGTTGAGACCTTGCTGGCGCAGTCTGATCCGGCGACGCTGTAGGTGTCGTCGGCGATAGACGTAATAGTCAGACTTTCAGCCGTCAGGTTAGTGATGGTGACTCGTACCGGGACCGACCCGCCGCTCAAGGGCGCTTGTTCGGAGTCAGTAAAAGTATTGTCGCCGTTCGCATCGTTGACGACCTGAACCGAGATATTGGGCGCCACATTGGTAAAGGAGACGCTGGCTGAGCCTGTATCGGTAGTATTTCCTGCTATCGGATAGGTAACTGTCCCGGTAACCGTATTTTGATGGTTGGGGCCGCCAAAGTCGCCGGTTAACAATTTCGTGAAGTTACAGCTATATGTTCCAACAAGTGGTAAAATTGCTGTCGATAAATTACACGTTCCCTGATTGTTGAGGTTGCCAAACACACTGTCTTCCAATGACGTTACTGTGCCGGCTTCGATATTGTCATTCTTGACGGTAACTGTAAAGGTAACATTACCACCGGTTTCCGGGACAGAGGTGGGGTTCGCCGTCTTAGTAACGGTAATCAGCGATGTAGTCATTAATGCGGCCTCATTATCAACCCAGGGTAGATTAGCCTCCTGCCCGTTGGAAGATGAGGTGCCCGGAAAATTACCAGGTCGGGTTGGTATAAATTTTGCGAAGTTTGGCTCACTAACCGTCAGGGCAGGGGCAGCTTTAGCCATTTCGACGCTGTTGCCCCAGCCGGCGAGTACCAAACTCACCAACACCGAAATCAAAATATGTATTTTGTGTGAGTTCATCTCCATTCCCTTCCAAATTTTTACAGTGTGAATGTGCCAACGGTTTCTGAGTTATCGATTAGGGTTTGTTGTTAAAATCCGTTGGAACTATTCTCTGTTTATGTTCACATTCAAATCAAAACGTGATTGCTATGTAGATCCCGACTGAATTTTCAGATGAGAGAAAAACGCAATTACCTGGTGAGCTACTTTGGTCACTTTAGTTGAGATATTCTTAGACTTCTGTTAGAAGATATCATGAGACAATAAAAACCGAACGTGAACTTTATAGGAAAGCAGTTAGAAAATGAATATTTTAGTTAGGATGTTAAGATATTGGTTAGAAAGTACTAGAAGAAAGACCCAAGGGGCGGTTAAAACTTTTAACGAAATCAAACTATATTTTAATATCATCGTTTTTATTTCGGGATTGCTTTTGGTTTTAACAGCCGGCTGTTTCGATTCGTCCGGTAGTGACAGCCACTCAAGGCCTGAGGCAGCAGATCTGAGGATTAATGAAGAATTCGGCCACTTCTCTGAGGTCTATGGCGGGGTTAAAAGTTTGGGGCAGCCGCTAACCCCGATCATAATGGTCGATGGTTGGCGCGTTCAATACTTTGAAAATGGCCGCTTGGAATACCATCCCGAAAATGAGCCGGCCTACCGTATTACGGTCGGCTGGCTGGGCGATCTGCTTCAGCGCCGCCGGCCGCCGATCAACCCAGCGACGATTCCGAGCGGCGACTCACCCCATACCCGCTACTTTGCCGCAACCGGACATACCCTCAGCGGCGATTTTTTGGCCTATTTTGACGCTCACGGTGGCACTGTTCGCTTTGGCCGGCCCATCAGCGAGCCGTTTCTCTTAAATGGGCAGCTCAGCCAAGACCTGCAAAGCGCCCGCTTTTTCTGGACGCCACAGGCTAACTCGCCGGTCACGTTGGAACCTATTGGCCGGGTTCATCTGGCTAGCCTTTCAGAACAAAATAAAAAGTAGGCCACCGCAACAGCGCCTACTCTTTAAAATTGACCTTTTCAGTTGAGGGTGTTACTCGTTGGAACCTTACTCTTCTACGGCTTCATCCTCGTCATCTTCCCAGCCGATAATCCAAACGCAAGCCCCGGCCAGGAGAATAGTGGTGACAATCAAAGCCGTCCACTGGCCGGTCGTAAAGCCGACATCACTGGCCGACCACACCAAAATAATCACCATCCCAATGGCCAGCACGATCCACGAGGTTAGCTGCGGATGATTGCCTGTAAAATTTTTTAACGCTTCCATACTAAAAGTTACTCCCCAAAATTACATTGGCACCATAATGCGCTGTTCGCGCAGCTTTTTGTATAGTAGAATACTGTCTTTAGGCTGCCATTCTACCGCAGCTTCTCGCCAATCGGGAATCAAGCCCGAACTCTCGGCGCGTTCGTAGTTTTGGCTTTCCAAGAATTCGATCGGTTTCTGCCCGGCCTGGTTTAAGATAAAGACTAACGCCACCTCGCACGATAAGCTGTCCGCTTCTTCTTCGACTTTACTCAGCATTTTTTCAGCCAGGCTCGACCACAGTGAGTCGTTGATCATATAGAAGTCTTGTAGACCGGCAACCAGGTTTTCCGTTTGCCAACCAACCATCCCCACCATTTCCCCGCCGGTAAGCGCCACCAGATAAGCCCTGGAAAAAAGCGACTCCATCATATCGCTGATGTCTGGCTCGATAGCTCCACCAGTTGCTGCGGCGATCAGTTTAGACATCCCGCTCAAGTCATCCCGTTTGGCCCGTCGTATCATCAGATTGGTCGCGGTTTCCGGCGTGAGCGTCGGCGCGGGTTCTGCCGGTTTAGGCTCTGGAGCCGCTTGGACCGGTCGGTTAGCTTCAACCAGGTCAGTGTAATGCTTTTTTACAATCTGCCAAGTTTTAACCAGCGCCCCACTATTGTCGATAATAACGTTGGCTTTGATGGCCTTTTCTCGCTGAGAACCTTGGGCCCTAATCCGCTGTTTGGCCTGATCCGGAGCCATCCGCCGCCGTTCAACCAGCCGTCTCAACTGCATTTCCGGCGGGGCGGTCACTACCCAAACTGATTGGCATTCATCGGCCAGCCCGGACTCAAACAGTTTAATGGCTTCAACTACAATAACCGGACTTTCTATTTTAGTGATCAGCCGTTTAACTTCCTTAATGACGCTGGGATGGGTTAGCGCTTCCAACCGGGCCAGGGCATTAGGTTGGCTAAATACAATTTTGCCCAATCGAGGCCGGCTAATTTGCCCCTTCTCATCCAGGACATACTTGCCAAACTCTTCAACAATGGCTTGGTAAACCGGCCCTCCTTTTTGCATCAATTGGTGAACCAATTTATCTGCATCGATAGGGGTTGCCCCCAACTCTTGTAGCATCCGCATCACAATACTTTTGCCGGTAGCGATGTTACCGGTTAAACCAATGATTATTTTTTCAGCCATTGTCCTATACCCCCTGGTAGTGAGATTTATGCCGTCTCCATTTCAGTCCACTGAGTCAGTAATGCCTCTAACTTGGCTTCGGTGTCCTGGTACTCGTGCCCCAGTTTCTGAATTTTGGATATATCTTGGGCCAGACTGGCCGCCTCGATGGCTTCGGCCAGATGCGCCAGTTTAGCTTCGGTTTCTTCAATGACTCGTTCTATTTCCGCAATCTCTCGGGCGCGTTTCTCGGCGGCCCGTTTTTCAGCCTTGGTCTGGTCGCGGATGATCTGCCCCTTGGGTTTGGCAGTTTCATCATCAATCCGGTTCCGCTCGCTGTTTTGAGCCTCGCGATAGGCCAGATAGTTGCTGTAGCCGCCCTTGATCGCGGCGATCGATTTAGCCGCCGCGTCGATCGCCCACACGTGAGTGGCGACAGCCTCCACAAAGTAGCGATCATGGGAAATGAGTAAAATTGTGCCGTTAAAGTCATTTAAGACGGCTTCTAAATTTTCTTGCGAAGCGATATCCAAATGGTTGGTCGGCTCGTCCAGGATCAGGAAGTTAGAGCCGGTAAGCGTTAATTTAGCCAGCGCCACCCGGCTGCGTTCACCGCCCGACAGCGCCTCGACCGGTTTGAACACATCATCGCCCGAAAAGAGAAATCGTCCCAGATAATTGCGCGCTTCACCAATTGGCAGGTTTTTAACGGATAAAATTTCATCCAGCACCGAGGCTTTAAGGTTAAGATCGGCGTGAGTCTGAGCATAATACCCTATTTTGACTCCCGCCCCAAATCTCACGGTTCCGGCTACCGGGTCAATCTGCCCCAGAATGGTTTTGACCAGCGTAGTTTTGCCGGCCCCATTTGGTCCTAACAGCGCTACACATTGGCTCCGTCTGATCTCCAGGTCAGGGCTGCTAAAGAGGGGCGACTGGCCGGGATAACCTACCACCAGATCGTGAGTGGCTAGCACCAGATCGCCGGAGCGCAGCGTCGCTTGCAGATTGAGATTGATCTGCTTCTGTTCAACCGGTCGATCCAGTTTTTCCAAACGTTCCAGACGTTTGCGTCGGCCCTGAGCCTCCCGAGTTCGCTGGCCGGCCAGGTTGCGGCGAATGAACTCTTGTTCTTTGGCAATAAAGGCTTGTTGCGCTTCATACTCCTTCTGGCGGCGTTCCAGACGGTCGGTGCGCTGTTGGGTATAGTGGGTAAAATTCCCATTGTAATCTTCGATGGAGCCAAACGAAAGTTCAAACACCTTGGTGGCCACTTTATCCAAGAAATAACGGTCGTGGGCCACCACTAAAATGGAACCGGGCCAACTCTGCAAATAACTCTCCAACCACTCTACCGAGGCTAAATCCAGATGGTTCGTCGGTTCGTCGAGCAAAAGCAAATCCGATTGTTCTAGCAGTAGGCGAGCCAGATGGGCGCGGCTTTGCTCCCCACCGCTGAATTCAGCCAGCGACTTGTGATAGGCCTCGGCTTCAAAGCCCAGACCGGTTAAAACCTGGCGGGCGGTTTGCTCATAGGTATAGCCGCCGGCTAATTCAAATTGGGCTTGCGCCTCGCCGTATTTTCCAAGGAGGGTACTGTGGGCTGGTTCATCAGGGGTGTGAGCCAGTTCAACTTCCAAGGCTTGCAAATCCGCCTCTTGCTGACGCAGCGAGCCAAAGGCGCTCAAAGCCAGCGACCACAGCGTTCCGTTCGTTGAGGCCAGCGATGCATGCTGCTCGAGGTACCCCACTCTCAAATTTTTAGCTCGATGGAGTTGGCCGGCCGAGGGCGGCTCCAAACCAGCCAAAATTCGAATCAGCGTGGTTTTACCTGTACCGTTCGGCCCAACTAGGGCCACGCGGTCGCCTCGGCTGATGGCAAGATTAAGGTCAGAAAAGATATCCTGCGCGCCGAAATATTTACCTAAGCTGTGAGCCGTCAAGATTGTCATGACGTGTTTACACGTGCTGGAAGTTTAAGAGGTTGCCAACATTATACCATAAACGGTTTTGAACACAATAAACATAAATCAAAGCCTATTTCTGAAACAGATGAAATAAAAGCAAAAAAACCCTTGACTCTGGACTGAATATTTAGTATAATAGTACCAA
>JAGRCC010000211.1 GCA_020433785.1 Anaerolineae bacterium | reverse complement strand
ACATCTCCTCCTGGCGGAAGAGGGCTATTGAGCAATACCGGCGTGCCACCAGCAATAGGTACGCTAAAGATTTCAAACAACTCTTTAGCACGTTGTTCTGCCTGATAAACCACTCGATTACTGTCTGGGCTAATAAGAAAATCCCAAACATCTCCTCCTGGCGGAAGAGAGCTATTGAGCAATATCGGCGTGCCACCGGTAATGGGTACACTAAAGATCTCGTATAAATCTTTAGCGCGTTGATCAGCCGGATAGATCACCCAACGGCTGTCAAGACTAATCTGAAAGGTACTTCCAACATCGCCCCCAGGTGCAATAGAGCCATTGAGCTTGATTGGTGTACCCCCACCTATAGGGACACTGTAAAGCTCAAGGCCATCATTTGTATTTTGATCGGCCCGATAAATTACCCGATCACTGTTTGGGCTAATAAGAAACTCGTAAACGTCGCCTCCCGGCACAATAAGTCCATTGAGCTTGATAGCTGCACCTCCTCCTATGGGCACAGTGTAAAGCTCAAAGCCATTATCTGTATCTTGATCGGCCCGATAAACCACTCGACTGCTGTCCGGACTGATCTTAAACGCCTCCACATTCTTCCCGGGCACAAGAACGCCGTTGAGCTTAACCGGCGTGCCGCCACCTATTGGGACGCTATAAAGTTCGTAAACTTCATCCGTGTCCTGATCCGCCCGATAAATTACCCGACCACTGCCTTGCATCAGCTCAAAATTTATAACATTCTTCCCCAGTGTTAGAGGAACGTTGAGCTTAACCGGCGTACCACCACCTATGGGGACGCTATAAAGTTCGAAAACCTCATCGATGTCCTGGTCCGCCAAGTAAATCACCCGACCACTGCCCGGACTGATCTCAAAATTCGTAACATTCTTGCCGGGTGTAAGAGCGCCGTTAAGCTTAATGGGCGCACCGCCATGCGTCGAGACGCTGTAAACCTCAAATATGTTATTTGTGTCTTGATCGGCCCAGTAAGTTATCCACTCACTATCAGGGGAGATCCGAAAACCATCGACATTTCCACCGCCGATTAAATTTCCATTTACTTTTTGTACGATCGGCTCCGGTGGATCGGCATAGACTCGACCAACGACAACGCCTAGCAACAGTAATATCCCCCAACATATATACCATCGAGCCATGTTCTTTGTCTTTAACAGCTTTACCACTACTCCTCTCCCCCTTCACTTCTTGGAAAATCCCCAGATAAGCCCAAGAAAATTTGTATAGCTTTTATATGGCTAGCTGATAGACTAGAGACGTAGTTAGGTAATTGACCGGTCGAAATCGTCACCTGCAAATAAGTCTAACAATATAAGGTCTGGCCCAAGCATCAATCAATTTATTCGGGCTGTGGATTATTCGCGAATAGGCTGAGCCTGCTCAGCCGAGAGTACTCTCATCTTGGCCCTCCTAGTTTCTAACATGGAGGATTCAAGATGTTGAAAAAGAGAATTATTGCGGTTTTAACCGGGTTAGCGCTGCTGGCCGCTGTAGCCGGTTCAGTTGGTATCGTAGCCGATGAGGCCGGGTTGTCGGTGACGGCGCCGGCTCATGCGTGTTCGCATCCTGGAAGTTCGGGAGGTGGATGCTAACTAACAATTGACCTATAAAATCATTACAGCCTGACTGAGCTTTTTATTCAGTCAAGCTGTAATGATACTTTTGCAAAATAGCATTTAAATACGGATCTTGGAAATGGGGCAGATGTCGCGCCTTGATCGCTTTTAACTCCTTCAACTTGGCCGTGGCTTGACTATGATCTTTTCGCATAAATTCATACTCAATCAAACCGGCCAGCGCCTTTAATTCACCCTGTCGGTTGTTTAACTTACGCCAGGTATCTAGTGATTTCAGTAGAAATTGGCCCCCTTCATCTATTTGACCTTGCTCAAGACAAGCTATCCCTAAATTGCTCCAGGCCTGAGCTAATCCGGGTAGATTTGAGAACTTGTGGTAAATAACTTCCGCTCGTTGAATACAATGTTCTGCGTCCACAAGATTACTATTGTATTGATGAGCGATGCCCTGATTCATATAAATTGTAGCGAGTTCGAGTTCATCTCCGGTCAAATTAGCGTAGTCAGCGGCATCTTGTAAGCAAGATAAAGCCCGAACCGGTTGCTGTTTTAGAAGATAAAGGCTACCCAGGTTGATCAGACCACGCATTAAACCGTGATGGTCATTCATCCTCTGCCATACAGCGCACGCTAATTCTAGGTGGTGTTCGGCCTTATGCCAGATACCTTGCCATGTAAACAGAATACCCAAATGGTTATGGGTATGGGCTTGACCGTGCTCGTTCTTAATTTGCTCAAATAAACCAAGGGCATAACAACATAATACCTCTGCTCGGAACCACTGGCCTAGTTCGATATACAAGTATCCCAGATTTGTACAGGCGCGCCCTTCATTATATTGACTGCCAGCTTGCCGGGCGAAGTTGATAGCCCATCGATAATGGTGAATTGTCTGTTTTATTTTGCTTTGACGTTGTAATAGTCGAGCCAGTAGGAGCGAAAAGACGACGCATCTAGCCGCATCGTTACGTTGTTGAGCCTGAGCCAGGGCTTGATCGAGCACCTGCTGCCAGACAGCCCAATAGCCGCGCCGCTCCATATAGGGCGATAGCGTTTCGATCAGTTGGCCAACCGCCGGCCAGGCTTCGGGCGCGGTCAGACCATAGAAAATAGCCCGGATGAGACCTTCCCGCTCCTGGTCGAGCGCCTCGACTTCGAGCGATTGGACGGCGGGATTATTTTGCCAATAGGCGATATTAGCCAATAGAGCCGTTAAAAAAAAATCGGTGTAGTTGGGCGCATCGGTCAGAGTGTCTTGGGCCATTTGACAACTTCATTGAGCAAAAATGTTTCGGTTAATCGGTGAATTCGATAGCGACGCTGGTCGATGACACCGCTGACGTCCAGCAAGGAGAGGGTGATCAACTGCGCTAAGGCATCGTGCAGGTCACCCATAGGCAGCTGCGCGGCGGTCGCCAGTTGATCAATCGTGCCATTTTGCACCAATGGCATGACCAGCAGCAGTTGGCGGCTGCTCTCCGTTAGCATAGACCAAGCTTGCCAGTAGATGAAGGTGTACAGATCGTCCACTTTTTTGCCCTGAGCTTGCTTCAGGCTGTCGAGCACCTGCGATAAGGGCAGGCTGTGCAGTTGGCCGACC
>JAGRCC010000210.1 GCA_020433785.1 Anaerolineae bacterium | reverse complement strand
AGGGGGTACATCTTATCCGGCTGCGGGAGTCAAAAACCATCCAGATTGTACAGGATGAGTTGGGTTACTTTTTGGGCCGAGAAGGTGGATCATCTATTGAGTATTGGCGCAAAGGTCACATTCCACCGAGCCTGGCCGATGTCGAAAAGCTGGGCCAAGAGATTGTCAGGCGGGGCAGTCTCGATCGCGGCTGGCTCGAAAAGTTTCTCACCAGCGCCGACCATCCTTATTCCCACCACGTATGTGATGCAACTTTTGGCCAATCCTCACCGTCGGAAGCTCATCATAACGGGAAGCTATCCGACGATTTCAACCCCTTTATGGTCGGGCCGCCGATCTGCCAGTCTCGATCCTTTTTTGGCCGTAATTACGAAATCCGGCGTATCTTCAAATTATGGGAGCGGCGGCCACTGCAGAACGTGGCTATTATCGGTCACAAACGCAGCGGCAAAACATCGCTGCTGCACTACCTCAAAACCATCACCACTACCGATCCGTCGCTGCTGCGGCCGGATCAGCACTCCGACTGGCTGTCGCGCTTCGCAAAGTATCGCTGGGTCTTTGTTGACTTTCAGGATGCCCGTATGTGGCACCGCGAACGGCTATTAAGCTATCTTCTGGCCGAGCTTGAATTACCCCATGGTGAGCAAAATACACTGGAAGACTTTATGGATGTGGTCAGTTTCAATTTAAAGACACCTACGGTCATTATGATGGATGAAATTGGCGCGGCTTTGGCCTCACCAGAGCTGGACCTACAATTCTGGGGCAGCCTGCGTTCGTTGGTTAGCCACTCAACCGGGGGTAATCTGGCCTTTGTTCTGACGGCGCACGAGTCTCCAGCTCTATTGGCCGACCAGGAAGGTAAGCCTTCGCCGTTTTTCAACATCTTTGGTCACACCTTTAAGCTGGGCCCGTTCAGGGAAGACGAGGCTCGCAGCTTGATTGCCAGTTCACCTCGAACTTTTAGCGAGGCCGATATTCAATGGATTTTGAAAGAAAGCGGCTGTTGGCCCTATCTGCTCCAAATGCTATGCCACGCCCGCCTGTCTGCTTTGGAAGACGGCGAAACCGATGACACCTGGCAGCGGGAAGGCTTGCGCCAGTTGGAACCTTACGGATATCTGTTTGAGTCACAGCGTTTGTAGAGTTTATTGAGTTTGTAGAGTTAGAGAATTTCCAGAAAGAATAACGGCCCGTTTTGAGGTAAAACGGGCCGTTCAGCCTATCAAAAACGCGATTAAACGCCACAAACTCTATCGACTCTACGAACTCAATAAACTAACTCTACGAACGCCACAAACTCTATAAACTCGATTAGAAAGCCAATTCCGACTGGTGCGTCTCAGCCAAACGAGACGATTTTGACCGACCATCCAACAGATCGACCAGCGTTAGGAAGAAGCCGTCGAAAAGTCGCAAGCCCAGGAAGATCAATTTAACAACCAAAAATAGCCAGGGTGGGTTTAGAATAAAATCCAGATAGTAGTGAGTTCGTTCTTCGATGCTGGCTCGTACATCTCGATACCGCTTAGAAGCCTGGTTCAGTTGGCGAATGGACTCGGCAACCTGCTCATCCATCGGATCAGTTTTTAGGAGGGTTTTGAGCGTGCGACCAAGTTCGATTTCTTCGCGGCGTATATCAAACAGACGAATAGCATCGTACCAGGTCGCCCCTCGCAGCAATTTGATCAGATGATACAAAATCCACTCATCGGCATTCCCACAGATTTTACTCAAAACAATCAGAGCTGGGCTATAATTAGCCAGTACCCGGCTCTGGACTTCATTCAGGCCAATCCACAGTAATTTATTAATAAGATCATAATCCCGCAGGTTAGTCTGAAGCGCCTTAGGCTGCGTAATCAAATTGCTAGCCACAGCCAGGGGCAAATCGTGAACCATGTGCACGATTATCGGCAGCGTCAGCGCCTCCAAAACGCTCATCCGCCAGACATGGCGCGAGGCCAGCTCCCCGGCCCCGATCAGGCGAAATACTTTAGCCCAGACTGGCGGCAACGTTTTACCTTGAGGATAAAGATAAGCCCGTTTAGCCTCCCGATAGTAGCGATCAAACTCTTCTATTACCCAGACCATCGCTTCCGGGTTGTCGAACCCGCCGTCATTGATCAGGTTGACAATGCTATCGGTGACATCACCATAGACTTCGTCGAAAACCATGAGCAAGCCCTGGTTAGCCTCGATTATGCCGGTTAGATGTTTTGCCACTGTCCTGCCTTTGGTAATCATCGTTAAGACCCTCGTCTCGATTTTTATAACAAAACGGCGTTATAAAATCGAGCCTATCACTTCTCTACTCCGAAAGGGGAGAATCGGCGGTGAGAAACACACCGAATTCTCGGAGTACCAATAGCCTATAATAGGACTATAATTTGCAGGAGAGGACTTATGATGACGTCCGAAATATTAACTCAATTTTATACCGATGCTCCCAAACCCCACCGTAATGTAATTCTGGGGAGTCTACAGCTTGTTTTTTGGCTTTATTTTCACCCCTCGGCTTGGCGACACCACATCTATCAGATTGATCCCACCCTCAATCCTAATTTTGCCCTAACTGAGCTTAATCCCCACCAATGGCGCAACCGTAGTCTGCAACGGCTGCTGCTGGTCTGCTTTGCTATTCTACCGCTCGTTGCCAGTGGGTTGGCCGGGGCCATCAGTTGGCTGTTAGGCGAACCCGTCCAGCATATCGTATTAGGTATGGGCGTTAGCCTGATTGTCGGCATTCTGGCCGGCCTGGTTGGCAGCCTGATTGTGGGGACCGCAGTGAGCGCGGCATCGGTTATCGCGATTGGCCTCGGCAGTGGACTGGTTACGGCCGGACTGGCCCAACGGATCGATATGTTACTAACAAAAAGTCAACCCGTGGTCCTACCGGAGGCCGTGATGTTTAGCATTGGCTTCGGCTTACTGGTGGGTCTGGCCGGCGGTTTGGTTGGGCGAGTTTCCAGCAGCGTAGTAGAGCGGGAAGACGTCTCATTTATTCGGCAGTCGATAGCCGTGGCCATCGGTATTGGACTGGCCTGCCTGATGCTGGTTGTCGCGGGTAGTTTGATCGAAAATAAAGCTCCAACCTCTATTGTCTGCGCCTTGGTCGCCATCACCACTGTCGTCTCGGTGGGCTGGTGGCGCGGCTTTCGCGTGGGTTTCGCGGTGGGCGTATTGACGGTCCTAAGCCTGAGTCTGGCTTTTGCTTTTAATAATGACATCATCATCCGGGTGATTATGTTCTTCGCGATGGTGCTGCCCACCTTTATTGTGGCCCGATCATTGGCCGGACCTTGGAGCGGCGTTACCGCCAGCGCCTTAGGCGGCGGCACCGGTTGGCTGATGCGAGCCGGAGTTGATTTCAATGTTAACATGGGGCCCATGGTTCTACCGCATCTCTCCAGTGTCGTGGCCGGTCTTAGCTTTCCCATTTGGGGCCCAATTTTACTTTACCCCTTCTTGCTGGGTTGGAATTATTTTCTCTACCGGCGCGACGTCTACTGTAAAGATAAGCCGATCAGTTACTTACGCTGGCATTCCGCTTTCTGGGATGAGCATCAGTCGTTGCAAATGATCGGGTTGGACGACCATCTGCTGCTGATTATGGATCGCAACCCGGTCGAGGGCCGCGCGGCGATGGATTACCTGGCTACCACCCGGCAGCGATGGGCGGCTCAATCGGCCCAAATCGAACTCGACGCCCGCGGCCTGGCCGCCTGCGCCAGCGTCGAAGCCATCAGTCAGGCCCACGCCGGGTTGGGCGCGGGTGACCTGTCCGGGCCGGCCAGCGCCTTGCTCCGCAGTTTTAGTCGTATTAGCCAGGATGTGAGTGTGGCTCTGGAGCAGGCCAGCGCTTACAACCAACGGTTGGCCTTGAGTGCCGTGGAGGATCGACTGGACGCTCTACTGCGTGAGTTGACCCGCAGCAGCGAGCCGTATGCCCTCCGCTTCCGGCCTATCGCCGCCCGCTGGCGGCAAACCATTGCCGACCACGTCCGCCGGCTGACGGAAACCGTCGAAACCCGCCAGGAGATCGACTCGCCCTACGTCATTGGCATTCCGCTGACCGAACAGCAGGAGATATTCGTCGGCCGCACTAACATTAGCACCCGCATCGAGAAGCTGCTGCTCGATCGCCGGCGCCCGCCACTGCTGCTCTATGGGCAGCGGCGCATGGGCAAAACCTCGCTGCTCAATAACCTCAGCCGCCTACTGCCCAGCACAATCGTCCCCTTATTTGTCGATCTACAAGGTCCGGCCTCTCAGGCCAATGATTATACCGGCTTTTTCTACAATATTGCCCGAGGCATGATCAACTCCGCCCAGCGCCAACGCGGTCTGACCCTACCGCCACTGCCTCGCCAACGGCTGCAAGTCGATCCCTTCACCTATTTTGATGAATGGTTAGATGAAGTCGAAGTGGCTTTGGGCGACCATACAGCGCTGGTGACGCTGGACGAATTTGAAGCCCTCGAAAGCGCTATCGACCGGGGCCGGCTGGACGGTCCGGACCTGTTGAGTATGCTGCGTCACTTGATCCAGCATCGGCCCAAATTCAAAATTTTGCTGACCAGTTCTCAAACCCAGGACGAGTTTCAACGCTGGGCCAGCTATCTGATCAATGTGCAGGTGGTCCACATCAGCTATTTAACCGAGAGCGAAGCCCGACAGTTGATCGAGCACCCGGTCAATGACTTTCCACTCCGCTACGAACCGGAAGCCAGCCAGCGCGTCTTGAACCTGACTCGAGGCCACCCTTTTTTAGTCCAGCTCCTATGTGACGAGATTGTCGCGCTCAAGA
The DNA here is from genome assembly GCA_020433785.1 of Anaerolineae bacterium. The sequence goes on along the minus strand of JAGRCC010000210.1, from coordinate 8,175 downwards.
ATGATCAAGATCCAACTAAACGCCGACTGGCTCGGCTAGAGGATGTGGAAGCGGCTGTCTCCGAGGCCCTTGATCGGGGCAGTTTTTTCTTCGCCGACATTGAGCGCAATCAGGTTGACGACAACGGCTTAGCCATCCTGTGCTTTATGTCATCCCACGGCGAAGGCGCGATCATCGGTCACCACATCCTGACCCAACGTTTTGACTGCGAGCGACTGGATGCTACCCTACGCCACCTGGTCCGTCGCGAGCTAATCGAGCGAGTCAACGGCGGCTATACCTTCCAGGTGGAGATGATCCGTCGCTGGTTTGTCAACCCATGAGTTCACCCATTTGATATGCCTACTGAATACTAATCGATAAATCGACCGCGTGCTTAAGCGTGTTGGCGACGATGCAGCCGCGCTCGGAAATAGTGACCAGCTTTTCCATCAACTCGCGGTCGTCATAATCGGCGGCGATATTCATCCGGACAGCGCTGAAGCGTGGGGGAGCGCTTTCCAGCGTACCGGTGATGGTGATATCCACATTCGATACCGCCGCCTCCCGGGCTCGAATGGCGGCCAGCAGATTGCTAATAAAACAGCCGCCGAGCGATACCAGCAGCAATTCGCCGCCCATTGCTCCCTCATCGGTTCCGCCCTTAGCTTCGGGCCGATCAATTTTAACCGCGTGGTGTCTGATAAATCCCTCGCTGGCGGTTGAACTGGTTTGTTTGACTTGAACGTTGATTTGTGTCACGATTTTCCCCTTTAGTTTCCAGCAATTTCTTTCTCTAAAATTTGATTGGCCACTGAGCGCATATCCGGCCCAATAATATCCGGTTTCGCCTGTAGTGGTCCCATGACCATCCCCGGCCGGGCCACAAAAGCCCCGGCGCAGCCAGCCCGCATTGCCCCGGCAATATCCCAATCGTGGGCAGCCACCATCCGCATTTCGGCGGTGGAGATGCCCAAACTTTTAGCGCCGTGCAGATAGACCTCTTTGGCCGGTTTGAATTTACGAGTGGGATCGACCGATAACGTCTGTTCAAAAAAATCAATGAGGCCGGAATTAGTGAGCTGATCTTTAAGCACATGCGGCGGCGAATTGGTTAAGGCGACCAGCCGCAGCCCGGCTGCCTTGAGGCGCTCCAGGCTATCAGGTATATCCTCGTGCGGCGGCAGCGAGCGTACTCCGGCTAACACGGCGGCACGATCCTCTGCCCTCAAATCCACACCGTATCGCAAGGCCATCATATCCAGCGCGTCGCCGGCAAGAACGCCAAAATCATGGTACGTGTCGGTGATGGTGGCGACCAATGACGAACGCAGGACCTGACCAAACCACTGCGTCTTGATCGACACATCGCCGAAGAGGCGCTCAAAATGGGGATCGAGCGCGCTCAAATCCAGTAACGTTTCATTAACATCGAATACAATTACGCGGGACATTATTACTCCTCTCAACTAGTTTGTCATTTATTTTTGGAATCAATCATGCCAACAATGGCTACGTAGAACGTGGCACGTGGAACGTAAAAAGCTCACATCCCACATGCCACGTCCTGCGTTCTACATCCTACGCCAGAACCGATACCGTAATCTTAACAATATTTTCCAAGGCCTGCCGGTCTGTATTCGTTTTACTGACTACGCGCAAGCCCTGTAAACTATTGAACAGGAACTGCGCCAGAGCCTGAATATCCGCCTCAGGCGAGATTTCACCTTGGGCTTGACCGCGCCGCAGCGCCTCATACAATGAGTCTTGGACCCATTGGCAGTTCCAATTAATCACATCGGCTACTGCCGCATCGTGCGGCGATAGTTCAACGGTCGAATTGGTCAGCAGGCAGCCGCGCCGCTTGGTATCGGCCATGGCTTCAGCTACGACATAATTAAATAGCTCCGTAATCGCGGCTTTAACCGAACCCGGCTGGCTGAGGGTTTGCAAAAACCGGATGTGGGATCGCTGTCGGTATCGCTCCAGTACGGCTAAAAACAAGGCATGCTTGTCGCCGAAAGCATCGTACAGACTGCCCCGGCTAATGCCCATCGCGGTGAGTAACTCCTGGATCGAAGTGGCCTCGTAGCCCTTCTGCCAAAACAGATGCATTGCTTTATCTAAAACGTCGTTTTCGTCGAACTCTCTGGGTCGGGCCATTTTTTGCTAATCTTATCTCCATAAATAGAGCTTTTTCGGCATTGGCGGTGGGCCAATAGCGGTCTGATAATATATTTAAAGGCCGCTCATGAGTTTCATATTATAGGAGTTTTAGACCGATGAGTCAAAAATTACGACTAGTTTTAGACCAAAAGGTCGTAAATATCTACTGCTATAGTTCGGTCGAATTTACGAACTTATATCTGCTTTGCGATGCATTAAATAGCCATTTTGGGTTAATTTTATTTAATAACTTGCGTTTTATTTCACAAACCCCTTGACAAAACCTCTTTTTTCAGTTACCATGCTCATGTAATCGTTTACAAAGTTGAGTTGTTCCGAACCAGTCGTACAAACTCAACTTGGCGAAGCAGCTAAATAGACATCGATGTAGTGACTGGCACAGCTTAACGGCTCTTACATCCAGTCACTTTTTTTTGGACTAAAATATCACGTTCAGCTATTACTAGAGCTTGAATAACTAAAGGAGTTTTTACAATGGAAAACAATATTGCCATTCTGGGATCAAAAAAGCGCATTGCGCTGATTGCTCATGACAATAAAAAATATGATCTATTAGATTGGGCCAAATATAATCGTGAAACCCTGGCTCAACATATCGTGTTAGCGACCGGCACCACGGGTAAACTATTGGAAGAGGCGTTGGACATTAACATCGTCAAACTACAGAGCGGGCCGCTCGGTGGCGACCAGCAGATTGGGGCCAAAATCGCCGAAGGCGAAATCGACTTCGTGATTTTCTTCTGGGATCCGCTGGAACCCCAACCGCACGACCCGGACGTTAAAGCTTTACTGCGCATTGCCGTGGTCTGGAACATTCCCATGGCCTGTAACCGCTCATCGGCCGATTTTCTGTTTTCATCGCAATTGATGAATCAGGAGTATCCGCGTATCTTACCCGACTACAATTTGTATCGAGACCGGGCCATCAGCAACCAGGCGCCTCAAAAAACGGAATTAGCTACCGTTGAGCCTGTGCCCGAGGTTTTTCTCGACGCTTAAGAAAATCGTACGTTTCAAGTAAATAACCTTAAATTAGCCGCCGAGTTAGAGTACGTGGTAGAACGTACTTAGTGACTCGGCGGTTTTGGTTTGAAGGTGGATGGTTAGTTAGTTTGTTTGTTTGTTTGTTTGGTTGGTTGGTTGGTTGTTGGTTGGTTTGTTTATTTATTTGTTTGTTTGTTACCTAAATGGTTTATTGGCGCGTAGGAGAGGTTGATGTTTGGTCAGGGGGTGGCAGCTTAATTTGTTTCCAGCCGACTATAAGCTAAAATAATTTAAGTAGTAAGCGTTCAGCGGTTGGCCATCAGCCGTCAGTTATTGCCTGGCAAGGTTTACTACCATTGACCGATTAAACCATCGTAGTTGAGGAGAAAGGTGTGCCCAGCTTTAGAGTAGTCTTTCTTGTGCTTGTTTTGACGTTTTGCCTGAGTAGCCCGCTTCCGGCCACCGGTACTTCTTTGATCCAGCAGCGCACAGATGCTTTTGAATCTGCTGAATGCCCCTTTGAAAACCCGTTTCTAAGCTTTATCACCCCGGAGTCGCAGGGCTTCGAGTGCGGCTATGTAACCGTGCCGGAACAGCACGCCGATCCCGACGGCCCGACGATTCGCCTGCCGGTGGCCATCTTGAAAGCCTCCGGCGACAATCCCCAACCCGACCCGCTGTTTCTGGCCCAAGGCGGTCCAGGCGGCGACGCCTTTGGCGTGTTTAGCACCATCCTACCCAATACCAATCTGGCCCGGGATCGCGACCTGGTCATCTTCAACCAGCGCGGCACGCTCTATGCCGACCCGCAGTTAAGTTGCACCGAATTAAACGACATTCTGGCCGATTTGCTGGTCGCCAGCCGTGAAAAGGCCGATGAACTAACCAAAGAGGCGTACACCCGCTGTTACGAACGATTTCAAGCGGATGGGATCAATCTCGGGGCTTATAACAGCGTTGAGAACGCCGCCGATATCGAGGCTATTCGCGCCGCGTTGGGCTATGACACCTTCAACTTTTACGGGGTCTCCTACGGCACGCTGCTAGGGTTACATCTTATGCGCGACCATCCCGAACACCTGCGCAGCATCATTCTCGATGCGGTGGTGCCGCCCCAGCTCAACTTTATCCCCCTGGTACCACAAAATACCAACCGCCTATTCGATCAATTTTTTCAGGCTTGCGCCGGCGACGAAATGTGTCAGGCGGAATACCCAGACCTTGAAACGCGTTTTTTTGCGGCGGTCGATCAACTTAACGAACAGCCCGTCACACTTTCGATTACCGACCCCGACAGCGGGCAGGATTACGATGTCCGACTGGACGGCGATGCTCTGCTCGGATTCGTCTATCAAATCGCCTACTTACCGGGGGCCTACGCCATTTTTCCCAATATGGTGGAAAGTTTTGAGGCCGGCGATTACCGCTTCATCGAGGCCATTATGCCACTGTTTATCTTTGATGACACCATCAGCGACGGTATGTATTTCTCGGTAATCTGCGCCGAGGATGCCGATTTCGACCCGGAGGCGACGCCGCTGGCCGGGCTTCGGCCTCAAATTGCGGCCAACGCCGTTGAAGATTTAAAAAACACTTACATTGATATGTGCGCTATCTGGCAAGTCGATCCACTGCCGTCGATAGTCGATGACCCGGTCGTCAGCGATATCCCCACCTTACTGCTGTCGGGCCAGTTCGATCCCATCACCCCGCCGGAAAATGCCGCTGCGGCCGCTGCAACGCTACCAAATAGCTTCAACTATGTTGATGCCGTCGGTAGTCATGGCGCTTTTGGTTCTGATCCTTGCGCCAACCAAATCGTTGAGGCATTTCTCAACCAACCAACCGTGCCGCCCAATGCCGACTGCCTGACGCAAGTCCAGCCGGGCAATTTTGTCCCCCCCAATACTCTGCGGGTCGATTTGATCCATCAAATCAACACGCTCGAACCCAGGGCAGTGGCTTATACCTTGCTGGCCGGTCTATTTTTGTTGGGAATTTTATCAGCTTTTGTAGTGTGGCTGATCGTCTTAGTAGTCCGGTTAATGACCAAACGAAAAATGGAAACCAGCTCTCGGCTGCTGCGCTGGACTGGCAGTGGTTTAATTATTCTGTTCGGACTGTTGGCTTTGGTCTTTGTCGTTGGGCTCAATATGTTTATTGTCCAATCGCTCAGCGGCTCGATGGCCATCCTATCCGTGGTCTCAAACTGGGCCGCACCGTTGTTCATCATACCGTATTTGCTGGCACTGCTAGCCCTGGGCATTATCGCACTCATGATTTGGAGTTGGCTGAAGCAAGAGGGCAATATTTGGAGCCGGTTATATTATACGTTTTTAACGTTCTGCGTCGTGGGCTACATCAGTATGCTGGTTGTTACCGGTATGTTCACCGTGTTAATTTAACCCAAGTTCGTAGTAAGCCCTTTAGGGCTATGTCATCGCTAAAGCGATTACTACAAATCTTTATTTTCAAAGGAGATTTACGATGGAGTCATTACTTAATACGTTGGCCGGTCAAATCGATGACCGGACTATTCAACAACTCAGTTCGCAAATTGGGGCCGATCAACGCTCAACCGAGCAGGCTATCAGCGCTGCGCTACCGATGCTGGTGGGCGCGCTTGAACGCAACACGACTTCTGCTCAGGGGGCAGCATCGCTCACCAACGCGCTTCAGCGCGATCATACCGGCACTATTCTCAATAACCTCCCCGCCGCCCTATCCGATCCGGCCACGCTCCAGGACGGCGCCGCCATTCTGGGCCACGTTTTAGGGGCCAATCAAAGCAATGTTCAGTCTGGCATCAGCAGTTTTAGCGGGCTAGACCAAAACTCAACCGGTCAGTTGCTGGCGCTGCTCGCGCCCGTAGTTTTGGGGGCGCTGGGGCAGATGCAGCAACAGCACAATCTCAATGCCGATGACGTGGCCGGTGTGCTACAAAATGAGCGGCCGCAAACCGAATCGATTCTGGGCGGTTTTGCCCAACTGCTGGACATGGATCACGACGGCGATATCACCGACGATATTATTAGTATCGGTTCTCGATTGCTAAGCAGTTGGCTTAGCAAAAAGTAATGAAATCAGGCAGCTGCCAAAACGATTACCAACCCAATCTTTACCACTTTCCATAAGAGTGATATAATGTTTTAAGGTTGTCATCTATATAAGCCCAAAAGAGGATACTCTTGAGCCGGACGCTTCATCTGTACCAATTACAAGCCATTGATAGTGACATCGATCAGGTCAAGCAGCAGTTGGCCCAAATCGCGGCGCAGTTGGGCGAGAGTGACGAGCTCAAGCGTGCCAACGCTATAGCAGAAGCTGCCAACAATAAACTACGTCAGGCGCAAACAACGATGCGCGATCTCGATCTGGAAGTTAAAAGCCTCTCGACCAAAGTCGCCAATGAGGAAAAAAAGCTGTACAGCGGCAAGATGTCCAGCGCCAAAGAGGCGGCCAACCTCCAGGAAGAGGTAGCCTCGCTCAAACGCCGCCAGGCCGATCGCGAAGAGCATCTGCTGGAAGCGATGGTGGCGGTTGAGGAGGCGGAGGAAACGGTAGAACAGGCTCAGGCCCAATTGACCAGCGCCACCGGTCGATGGTCGGCGGACCAGCAGGAACTATTGCAGGAGCAAGCCACATTGCAACAAAAACTGGCCGAACTGGAGCATCAGCGGCCGGTTTTGACTCAACCGATTAGCAGCGCCGATCTCAAACTTTATGGACAAATGCGGCCGAAAAAAGCCGGACGGGCGGTGGTAGCCGTTAAAGCTGGCGTCTGCCAGGGCTGTGGTATTGCCATCGCCAGCAATCACGTTCGGCTCGCTCGCGCCGGCACGGATATTTTGACCTGCCCCACCTGTGGGCGCATTCTCTACGTCCCTTAAAGTTAGGTAGATAGTTGGTTGGTTGGTTGGTTGGTTGGTTGGCTTTAAGTTTGTAGTAAGCCCTTGAGGGCTGAAGCCTCGCTAAAGCGATGACTATGAGCCTTTATTTTCCGAGGAGTGCAACAGTCTCACTTGAGACGACACCGACAATGAAAATGCTGTAGGACAAACTTAAGTTTGTCCTACAGCCTCTATTTCAAGGGAGACCCTAGCATGGCCAGATTTGATGTACAAGTTGATCTCGATAACACCACTTACCAGATTGCCGCCAATCGGGCCGGGGGAGAAGGAAAATCGCTCGGCCAGATTGTGGCCGAGTTTCTGGTGCAATATGCGGACGGCGCCAAGGGCGGCGCGCTGACCAGCTACACCGTTCAGCGCGGCGACACCCTGGGCCGGATCGCCGCTCAATTTTATGGCGATGCCCGCAAATATCCGGTCATTCAGCGGGCCAACAATATTTCAAATCCCAGCCGCATCTGGATTGGGCAGGTGCTGGTTATTCCACCGCTAGCCACACCCAGCCCGGCCCCACCGCCAACCCCCAGTCCAACGCCACCGCCCACGCCACCGGCCCCAACGCCACCGCCAGCGCCAACCCCGCCACCGGCCCCAACGCCGGCGCCAACGCCCGGCGGCAAGCCGGCCAAACCGGCGATCCGCTGGGTCGGTTCACCCAACTTCAACAATCGCCGCCGGCCCGATGACATTACGGCCGTCGTCATTCACTCCACAGCCAACAGCACCCTCGAAGGGGTGATCACCTGGTTTAACAACCCCAGCGCCCAGGTCAGCGCCCACTACACCATCGGCAAGGATGGGCAGATCGTCCAGCACGTCCAGGATATGCATCGCGCCTGGCACGCCGGCCGCAGCGTTTGGAAGAACCGCGAAAACTGCAACGATTATGCCCTGGGCATCGAGATGGTCAACCTCAACGACGGCCAGGACCCCTACCCCGAAGCCCAACACCGGGCCAATGTCGCCTTGTGCGCCTATCTGATTGATAAATACAATATCAGCGTTGACGATATCATGGGCCACCTCGATATCGCCATCCCCCCCGGCCGCAAATCCGATCCCCGCGCTTACGATCTCGACCGCTTACGGCGCGAGGTCGCGGCGATGGTTGGCC
>JAGRCC010000209.1 GCA_020433785.1 Anaerolineae bacterium | reverse complement strand
CCTCGGTCGCAAAAAAGGCGGCCATAAGCGGCGTGCCGACCAGGGTGGAGATGGCCGCGGCCATCCCACATAATTGCAGGGTTTGCAGCGCTTCCGGCTGGTCAAGCGACCACCAATCGACCAGCTTATGGCCGAAGCCGCCCAGCCGGGTCAGCCGGTGGCGGGGCTTGAACAGCCCGGCGGCCGTGGCCTCGCCGATTAAGACCGAAGAAGCCTCCAGGCCGCCACTGCCCCCCAACCCCACTGTGGCCGCCGTCGCCAGCACCTTCCGGGCCACCAGCGACCAACTGTGATAACGCCAGCGGTTGGCCAAACCGGTTTCAGCTCGCAGGGCGTGAATGACGGTGGGCCGGGTGCTGGCATACAGAGCTAAGGCCCGTTCAACGCCGTCCCCTTCGATATCCGGCAGGTCATGAATTTTGTTGTGGTCATCGATGTAGGGGATGGGACGGGCGGTAAAATGGGACAGAGTCGCCACCAGCATCGCTCCGGCCAGCAGCGGCAGTAGAATGATCAGGTTAGTCCCGGCCAGGTCCGGCAGGCTAAAGGTCCAGTTCAGCAGATACTCAACCATGTGCCGCAGCAGCAAGATGACCACAGAGACGGTCATGCCCACCACGGCCGCTTTAACCACCAACGAGTGGCTGTCGGCCAGGTACCGCCGGATATTGGTAATGACGTAGAATTGGTGAATCAGATCGAGCCAAAAAAGACGCGCAAATCGTTTCATAAGAATCAATAGCCAGCTTCTTCCCGACTATGCCTAGATTTTAGCAGCTTTTACCTTAATGCGAAATTATGTCGCCGGCGGTCAGCCGTCAGCCCGCCGGGCGTGAAGTGGCGACCGCCGCTGGTTGACCGCCGACCGTCTCTCCGCACTACCGAAAGGGGCCACGATCGACCAGGTGTTTAGCCAGAAATGTTAGTTGGCAATACAATAGAGGGAATTTAGTTTACGTATCGAGAGGAGGGAATCATGACTCAAATCGCGATTGCCTGTCAGGGCGGGGCGCTGCACGCGGCTTTTACGGCCGGGGCGCTGAAGAAAATCTTTGAACGGCTGGATGAAGGGCCGTATGAAATTATGGGGTTAAGCGGCACATCGGCCGGGGCGCTATGCGCTGTAGCCAGCTGGTACGGGCTGCTGACCAGCGGGCCGGCTGAGGCCATCCGCGTATTGGACGCTGTCTGGGCCGATTTCGCGGCCGTCACGCCAACCGAGCGGGCGTTCAACGCCTGGCTGGTCGGCTCGCTGCGGGTGCAAGGCCAGTGGGTGGCCGCCGATGTTCGATTCAGTCCGTACGCGCCCTTTTTCCCGGCGCTGCTGATCCAGTTGCGGCTGGCGGGGGCGCGGGAGGAGTTTGTCGATTATTCGGCGCTGCTGAATAAGCATATTAATTTCGACACCGTGAGCACATCGCAGCCGGTCAACCGGCCATGGCTGCTCGTCGGGGCGGTCAATGTTTTGTCGGGTGACTTCAAGGCGTTTAGCTCGAAAGAAACCTCACCGAATGACAACATCACGGCCGATGCGGTGCGGGCGTCAGGGGCCATTCCAGGCTTTGGTACACGGGCCGTGCGCATCGGCGACGATCTGTTTTGGGATGGCGTCTACTCGCAAAACCCGCCCGTCCGCAATTTCCTGGCCGACCCGGAAACGGCGGAGGACAAGCCGGACGAGATCTGGGTAATCCAGCTCAATCCGACCGCCCGGAAAGACGAGCCAAAGAGCGTGGCCGATATCCAGGACCGCGATAATGAGCTGGCGGCCAATCTGTCGCTGGGGCAGGAGACGAAGTTTATCGACGATGTCAATGAGTGGATCGCGCAGGGGTATTTGCCGCCGGAAAAGTACAAAACCGTCACCGTCCGCACTCTGGCGATGAGCCAGGAGCTGAGTGACTCGTTAGATTATGCCTCGAAGCTGGATCGCAGCCGCTCGTTTATCGAAACGTTGATGGCGGAGGGAGAGAGGCAGGCGGAGATTTTTCTGACTGGATTGAGATAGACGTTACGCCGTTGGAGATTAGCCCTCCCTAAATCCCTCCCATAGGGATGGACTTGCCTGGTCCTCCCCCCTGTGGGGGAGTTAGAGGGGGGCTAAACAGGCCAACGGCGTAAGTCAGCGGAAATTATTCCTCAATCCTTATTTTTTTCGGTTTAGCCACCAGATGGCGGCGTTAAGGGCAGTGGCGAAGCTGACCCACAGGAAATAAGGCACCAACAGCAGGGCGGCGGCTTGCCGGACTTGGCTGAATTTGAGTAAGGTCGCCAGGAGGGCACTCCACAAGGCGGCGATATCAAACAGGGCTAGATCGGGGCGGCGCAGACCAAAGAAGAGCGGCGACCAGAGGGCGTTTAGCCCCAGTTGAAGGCCGTACCAGGTCAGGGCGTTATCGGCCGCGGCCTGATCTTGGTCGCGGCGGGTCCAGATCAACCAGGAGGCCAGGCCCATCATCAGATAGAGCGTTGTCCAGACCGGACCAAAAATGGCATTGGGTGGGTTCCAGGCCGGCTTTTTCAGATGGCGGTACCAGTTATCCAGGGAGCGGCTGGTCGCGAGCGCGCCGGCTACGCCGACGGCCAGGGGCAACCCCAGGGCCAGCGGCAGGGCGTAGAGATTTTTTCGGGTGAGGGCTTTGCGTTCGGTGAGCACGGTGTCTAACTCCTTTCCTTGAGCCAGTGCTTCGGCTCGTTGGGCGATCTCTCGGCTCATATTACCAAATATTAAACCATGGAATGGGACCAGGATATACCAGTAGAGTGTACCCCACAAACCGCGTGGTGCATAAAAGGCGGTTTGAGTTAGTTTGGTGCGGCCGGCGCCGGCCGGCTCGGTTTCAAATTGCAGCCAGCCCCGACCCGGCAGCTTCATTTCAGCCCGCAGGCGCATCACTTGGGGGGGAACCAGCTTCTCCACACGCCAGAAATCGAGCAGTTGGCCCTGGATGAGATCGCGGTTGGAATATAAATAGCGGCTCCGCATCCCAACACCGCCGATGATACGGTCGAACAGGCCGCGCAGCTGCCACAGAATATGATAGCGAAACCAGCCTTTTTCCCCACCAATGTGGGTGAAGGCGGTGTAAACCTGCTCCGGTGAGGCATCGACCAACTGCTCCCGCCGTTCGATCATCATGCCCTGCTCCTCGGTCAGTAACACGTCAACGGCCGGATCGGGGTCAGCCATGTTGACCAAGGCATCGCCCCAAACGCTGTCCACATGGCCGGACTCCACCCGTTTGAGGGCAACGGCCAGGGCCGTCATGAAATCGGTGGGTTGGATTTGAGGGAAGATGTCTCGGGCTTTGGAGTCGCGGACAATCACTTCATTGCGCAGCCCATCGATCAGCGGCTGGGCAATGCTGGCCGGAACCGGTGTAACAATGTGGACCCAGTACGATGACAGCCGGGGAGTGAAGAACGGCACCGGGATCATCAGCCGCTTTAGATGGCGGAAGTCAGCGTACTTTTGCATCATATCGCGATAGCTCATGACGTCGCTGCCGCCGATTTCGATGATCTCATTTTTGCTTTGCGGTGTCACCAATGCTGCCACCAAGTAATCCAATACGTCGGCCACGGCAATGGGCTGCAAGCAGGTCTCGACCCATTTGGGACAAATCATAAAGGGTATCCGTTCGGTGAGATAGCGCAGGATTTCAAATGACAAGCTGCCCGAGCCGATGACCGCCGCCGCCCGAAACTCGGTTACCGGCACGGGGCCACTCTGACGCAGTTGGCGCCCTGTCTCTTGTCGCGAGCGGAGATGCTCTGATAGGTCATCGTCGGGATCGCCCAATCCGCTCAGGTAAATAATCTGCTGAACGCCGGCCTGGGCGGCAGCCCGGGCAAAGTGGCAGGCGGCTTCCAGATCTTGCCGGGCAAATTCATCGCCTCCTTCCATGCTGTGGATGAGGTAATAGGCGGCCTGCACATCTTCCAGCGCGGCCGGCAGCGTGTCCGGCTCCAGCACGTCGGCTTTGACAACCTCGATGCGGTCGACCCAACGCCGGCCGGCCAATCGATCCCGACCACCGCGAGTCATCGCTCGCACGGTATAGCCTTCATCAAGCAATCGAGGCACGAGCTGGCCGCCAATATAGCCGGTTACGCCGGTGACCAGAATTGTGGAGGGGGCTGTTTGTGTCATTGTAGATCCTTTTGTTCTTTATTATCGGCCCGCAGGGTAGGCGTACTAGCGGCTCCTGAGGGCGCTGCGGTGCCTTAATTGTAATTCAACTGCGGCTATTTTGATACGCTCGATTGAGGTAATTTTTGACCCAGGCGGGCTATGGGATGCTATACCCCGGTTGAGCTAGGCCCGCGTTCAGCCGCGCGGCCTCATCGAACTAGAGCGAACTAGCCTGTCGGCAGCAGGAAACCACTCGGATTGATATTGGCACGAGACCTGGATAGACCTATAATAATTAATAGAGGGAGGGCAACGTATAAACTCATAGAAAGGATGAATCATTATGAAGATTTATGATAACGGCGGTAATTTGATTGGGGTTAAGATCGACTCGATGTTAACCAAGAAGGATTACCAAAAGCTTATCCCGCTGATCGAGGAGCGCATCGACAAAGTTGATAAGCTCAAACTGTTTATCGAGTTCGAAGAGTTCGATGGGATTGAACCGGGTGCTCTGTTGGAAGAATTTAAGTTTGATGCTAAGCATCGCCATGATTTTGAGAAGATAGCGATTGTTGGTCACAATCGCTGGCAAAAATGGGCGGCGAAGCTATCGGAAATATTCTTTGACGCGGAGATCAAATACTTTGGCGACGATGAGATCCAACCGGCCTGGCGCTGGCTGGGCGCTAGAGAGAAGCTGCGCCAATTTGATGTTAATGATTAGCTTGATGCGGAAGCCTAACAAGCGTGATCGGCTGGCTCGCTTCGAGCGGAGATTTATAATTCAGGTAAGTTATTGAGAGAGAGGCCATGAAATTACTTTTGTTTAGCGATTTACATGCCAATGAGGCGGCGGCCCAACATCTGGTAACGCTGGCGCGGTCAGTCGATATCGTGATCGGGGCGGGCGATTTTGGGAATCTGCGGCGGGGGATTGATACGGCCATCGGTATGCTGACAGCTATCGATAAACCGGCGGTATTGGTGCCCGGCAACGCCGAGTCCACGGCGGAGTTGGCGGCTGCCTGTCGAGCTTGGCCCAGCGCGCATGTTCTGCACGGAACCGGCGTCGAAATCGAGGGCGTCCCATTCTTTGGGATCGGCGGGGGTATCCCGGTTACGCCCTTTGGCTCGTGGAGTTACGACTTTAGCGAGGATGAGGCGCGCCGACTTTTGGCCGATTGTCCGGCGGTCGGCGTGCTGGTCACTCACTCGCCGCCCAAAGGGGTGGTTGATCTGTCCTCGCGCGGCGTCAATCTGGGCAGTGTGGCCATCCGGGAGGTGATCGAGCAGCAGCAGCCGGAATTGGTGGTCTGCGGGCATATTCATGAGAGCGCCGGCCAGCAGGCCAAGATTGGCAACTCGGTGGTTGTTAATGCCGGTACGACAGGCATCATTTGGGAGATGGCCTGAGGTCACGGTTAATCAACCTGTACCCCAACCCACAAACAATTTTAAAGGATTCAATTATGGATAACCCAGCCCAACCGCCTAACTTCCAAACCATCGTGACCCACGCCGACGCCGGCGTGGATGATCTGTCTAACATCGCGCCGTCGATCCATCCGACCACCACGTTCTTGGCTCGCGATGCGCTCGATTTTGCGGAAATGGCCACCGAGCCGCGCCACCCCCGCTACTACACCCGCTACGGCAACCCCACCCACCAGCGGGTCGAAGAGACGTTGGCCCGTCTGGAGGGGGCGGAAGCCGCACTGGTTACGGGGTCTGGCATGGGGGCTATTACCGCCACGATGCTGGCCTTGGTGAGCAGCGGCGACCACATTGTGGGTCAGCAGAACCACTACATGGGCACGACTAAACTGCTGTCGGAACTGCTGCCCCGCTTCGGAGTGACGGCCACATTTGTCGATCAAACTGATCCGGCCGCTTTTGCCGCTGCCATTCAGGACAATACTCGCTTACTGATGTTGGAGAGCCCGGTCAATCCCTTGCTGCACCTAACCGATTTTAGAGCGGTGGCCGCTGTCGCCAAAGCGCGTGGCGTGCTGACGGTGGTCGACAACACGTTTGCCACGCCGATTAACCAGCGCCCGCTTGAGTTCGGCGTTGATCTGGTGGTTCACAGCGCCACCAAGTATTTAGGCGGTCATCACGATTTGACGGCGGGGGTGGTGGCTGGATCGAAGGCTTTGGTGGAACGCGTCTGGGGTACGCACATTCTGGTCGGATCGGTCTTGAGCGCGTTCGATGCCTGGCTGTTGTTACGGGGGCTGCGGACACTACCGCTGCGAGTCCGGCAGCACAATCAAACCGCCCTGGCCGTCGCCACGTTTTTGGCCGGCCAACCGGGGGTAGAAAAAGTTCACTATCCGGGGTTGGCCTCCCATCCGCAGCACGATCTGGCCCAATCGCAAATGCCGGCCGGGTGTGGGGGCGTGCTTAGTTTTCAAATTAAGGGCGGCTATCAAGAAACCGAACAGTTTATGGGCCGGCTCCGGCTGATCAACCAAGCGGTCAGTTTGGGCGGGTATGAAACGCTGGCGGCTCATGTGGCGGCCATGTGGGCGGGCACACTAACGGATGAACAGTTCCGGGCGGCGGGCGTCGAGCCCAACCTGGTTAGGTTCTCCACCGGCCTTGAGGACGCCTCGGATATTATTGCCGATCTGGCTCAGGCGCTGGCGGCGATCGGATAGTTATCGACAGAAAAGTTACGGCGTAAAACAAAGCGGCCCGGTCATTGTGACCGGGCCGCTTTGTTTTGCTTTCGTAATTTTTTCGCAGGCTTTTCACAGCTAAACGGTAGACTTAAGCCCATCACAATAAACATGGTCAGGCGATGACACAGCGCCCCTTCAAGCCGGCTTCGGCAGGTTCGGCCTGCGTAGGGGGCGGCGCTCGACTAATTACACAGAAAGGTTAGATAAACACTGATGCAAACTTTAATTTGTCCCATATCGTTCCAACGAATTAGCAACAACGTCGTGCGGATAACCGGTTTTATGATGGCGCTGATGATTGCGCTGTTTGCGGCAACCGGCCTGAATTACTTTTTGATAATCATTACCATTGATTATTTCATTCGGGCGTTCACCGGGCTTAAGTACAGCCCCTTTAGCTGGATAGGTCACCAATTGGCCGCCACTATTAATCGGCCCGATAAACATATCGACAAAGGGCCTAAGCTGTTTGCCGCCCGAGTGGGTTTTCTTTTTGCAGCAGCAGCAACCGGGCTGTTTTATTTGTTCCCAAGCGTTAGTTTAACGGTGGCGTTAGTGCTTATGGGCTTTGCCACCCTTGAGTCGGTGTTTGATATTTGTGTCGGTTGTCTGGTTTACAGTCACATGGTCTTCCCCATTTTTGGAAACAAATAAATCCATTCATTAATCCACGCTTGGCCGCCGGATTCGGGAATCCGGCGGGAGCCACCCCGTCAATAGAAAGTATGATAAAAAAGTCAGCCAACACGCTCGCCGGGTGATTCTACCTTCCTTTGAATTAAAGGAAGGTAGATGGCAAAAACCGACCCTTGGCCTACTTCCGAGGCAACCGCGATATGCCCATTATGGAGCTTAACCAGGTCACGACTAATCGACAGCCCCAAGCCGGTGCCGCGAATATTTTGCTGCGATTTAGCCCGGTAGAAACGGTCGAAAACGTACGCGACATGATCGTCATTAATGCCCGCTCCGTTATCGATTACGCGGAGCGTCGCCCACTTACCAGGGCTTAGCTCAAGACAACCTGGCCATTGATGGTAAAATTCCGGGCTGTTATCCGGATTAGGGATCGATAAATGGGCGCAGGTGCAGATAATTTCGCCGCTGTCCGGGGTATATTTAATGGCATTGTTCAAGAGGTTACGGACAATCTGTTGTAGCTGGGCCTGATTACCCAGGACATTTAACTGTTTTTTACCGACAACCCGGATCGATTGTCCCTTCTGCTGAGCCAGGGGCAAGATCTCTTCAACCTGTTCTCTGGCCAGTTGGGTCAGGTTTAAGACCTCCCGGTCCATCGAGATGCGGCCGCTGTCGATTCGGGAGATTTCGAGGACATCGCCGATGAGGTTATTTAACGATTCGGTGTGCTTTTGGATATCGCGGATCATTTTGCGGCGTTTGGCGTCGTCCAGGCGGTCATACAATCCCTCCAAATTATCGCTTATAAGCGTAATGACCGACAGCGGGGTGCGTAACTCGTGCGAGACATTCGACACAAATTCATTCTTTGACCGTTCGGCCTGTTTAAGAGGGGTAATATCTCTCTGGACGCTGACAAACCCCATAATCGTTGAGCCGGCGTGGTTGGCCGGGGTAAAAAGGGGAGCAATGGTCAGAGCGGCATCATAAGTGCTGCCATCTTTGCGCCGGTTGACGACTTCACCGTACCAGGTTTCACCGGCAAATAGGGTTGACAGAATTTGCGTTTTGAGTTTGGTCTGCGTTTCTTCCGTTTGCCAAACTCGCCAATCTTGCCCCAGAGCCTCTTTGGCCGAGAAGCCGGTTAAGGTGATTGCCGCCGGATTAAGATATTGGATGTAACCATCGATATCGGTCACGACCACCGCTTCGCCTAACGCCTCTAAAATGGCCCGAGTGCGATCTCGTTCGGCTTGAAGTTCCAGCGAGCGGAGACGTCGATGGCGGTTGAGACGGGTGATGGTTTTGACCCTAGCCTTAAGTTCCGCCGCGTCAACGGGTTTGTTTACAAAGTCATCGGCGCCAACTTCTAACCCTCGCAACCGTGAGCGCTTATCATCCAGAGCGGTAACCATAATAATCAGTATCTCTGACAGATGGGGATCTAGTCGTAATTTTTGGCACACTTCAAACCCATTCATACCAGGCATCATTACATCGAGCAGGATGAGGTCGGGTAAAAGCTCAGCGGCCAATCCAAGCGCTTCTTCGCCGTTGGTGGCAAAAGCCAGATTGTAACCGTCATTAAGCAGAAGCCCTCGCAAAACCTGCCGGGAGCTTTCCTGATCATCAACAATGAGGATGGTACTGGTGTTTTTCATAGGAGTTCCCTTATGGGTAGAACCAACTCAATGACCAGACCGGGACCATCGGCCCGATTGAAGGCCTGACAGGCGCCGCCCACATCCCAAACCAGGCTGGCCACCGAGGCCAACCCTAGCCCCATGCCGTTAACCTGGCCGGTAAAATAGCGTTCGACCTGATAATATGGCGCCCATATTTTGGTTAATTGTTCCGGCTGTAGGCTCAAGCCGTCATCCAGAACCTGAATGCGGATTTGACTATCGCGTCTCGAAATTTTAAGTTCAATGGATGGAGCTTGTTGAGGGTGAAATTTCAGTGAATTTTCCAGAATCTCCTGCAAAACTATCTCTGTGGCCCCAGGCGAGAGCGGCAGCACGGGGTTGGTCTGGATGAGATTTTCGTCGAAATTAAATCCAATCGACTTTAACTGTAAATCGGTCTTAATTGTGTCGACAAGCTCGATAAGTTTGTTAAGGTCACACATTTCGCCACCAGAAACGGCAATGTGAGAGGTATCCAGATATTGCAGCACATCTTGAATCTCACTTTGCAGCCGCAGCGCGTTCTTGTAGGCTGATGAAACCAAGGTTTTATGGTCATCACCCAGTTGTTCTTTATCGGCATTGAGCATATCCAGTGAACCAGAGATCAGCATAACCGGTGTTCTAAGTTTATGTCCAATTTGGGCATGAAAGGTCCACATGAGGCGCTTGACGCTCATATCTTCGGTCACATCTTGCAGATTGATCAAATACTTTTCAGTCGCATCCAAAGACATAGCCAGTTGTTGGACGTGCAGCCAGAGACTTTCGCTGTTATCGGAGGCCGGACGTACCAGATAAGCCGGGACATCACCTTCCATGTTCGGCCATTGTTCCCACAACGACTGGGGTTCGCAGTTATAGAGTTTTGTCACCAATTGAGGAAATGGGTCCGTAGGCAGTTCGGCCTCTAAGGGGATTTCCAAATACCGGCGAGCTTGAACGTTGGCGTAAACAATTTGGTCGGCATCATTCAAAATCAAATGACCAAAGTTGGCTTTGTCCACCAGCCATTCGAACTTAGCTCGCTCTGTGTGCAATCGGCGATACCGATTGAGATTAACAATAGTTTGAACGCGGGCCCGCAGTTCATGCTGGTCAAAGGGTTTCGAGATAAAATCATCGGCTCCAGCCTGGATACCTCTGAGCCGAGAGTCGCGATCATCGAGAGCGGTAACCAGCAAGATAGGCACCTGAGCCAATTTTGGATCGGTGCGTACCCGCTCGCAAACTTCAAATCCATCCATACCCGGCATCATGACATCCAGCAAAATGACATCGGGAATTGATTGCCGGGCAATGCGCAGCGCCTCTTCACCGCTGGCGGCAAAAACGAGTTGGTATCCCTGGCCGGTAAGCAGGCCACGCAGCACTTCACGGCCACTATATTGGTCATCTACAATAAGAATGGTGTTGTTAGGCATGGTGTAACCTTTTTAGATTTTTAAGATGAGTTTTGTTGATCAGAAGATCGAGTATTCCAGCAGGAGTTAATTGACCAAAATTTGTAACAGGGTTTTTTAAGGCGAAATTTTTTCGCTTAATTGATTCTTAATTAATCTGACTAGACTTGAGGGGCCAACCGGTTTACACACGTATTCATTGGCTCCGGCCTCAAGACAACGCTGCCGGTCGCCCGGCATAGCCAGGGCGGTTAAGGCAATAATCGGCGTTGAGGCCAAATTAGGGTGATTTTGCCGAATCTGGTGGATCGCTTCAATACCATTGATGCCGGGCATTTGAATATCCATTAAAATCAGATCCGGTTGTATTTCAGCCGCCAGAGTAACGGCTTCGAGGCCATCTCTGGCAACAACGACCTGACAACCAAAATATTGCAACCCCGCTTGGGTGGTTACAACGGCGCTTTCGTTGTCTTCAGCCAAAAGAACGGTAATAGACAGCAAACAAGCCTCGTCCGGCTCATCAGCCAGTTGGCCGGACCTTTCGCTGCCGGTTATTTGAGCCGGGAAGGCCGGCAACCAGGGCAATGATACCGTAAAGCGGCTACCTTGATCGACCGTACTCTCCAGTTTGACGCTGCCGCCGTGCATCTCAGTTAAGCGGTAAACCAACGACAAGCCCAGACCGGTGCCATCGTGCTGGCGGGTAAGTCCGCTGTCAATCTGGACAAACGGCTTAAATAGGCGTCGCATATCGTCCTCAGAGATGCCGATGCCTGTATCCCACACAATCAAATGGACCACCCCCAGCAACGTATCCCCTTCTACTTCCAAACCAATCCGACCCCCTTCGGGGGTAAATTTGACGGCGTTCGTCAACAAGTTGACCAAAATTTGCTTTAGCCGTCGTTCGTCGGCGGTGATGAGATCGACGCTGTTATCATAACTGTGAACAACCTTCATTTCCTTTTTTTGGATCAATTGTTTAACAAATTGCAGAGATGTTTGACAAACAGCCGGTACCGACACCGGGTTGAGAAGTAAATCCAGTTTACCCGCCTCAATTTTCGATAGGTCTAAGATATCGTTAATAAGCGACAGCAGGTGGGTACCGCCTTCCTCAATGTGATGAACGGCGCTAATTTGTTCGCTGTTGAGTTCGCCGTAAACATTACTGCGCAATATTTCGGACATGCCCAAAATTGCATTGAGGGGCGTGCGAAGTTCATGACTCATGTTGGCCATAAACTCATCTTTGAGCCGGGCCGCCCGGGCTAATTCGGCATTGGCTGCCCGCAGTTCAGCCGTGCGTTCTTCAACCCGATGGGCCAATAATGATCGTTCTTGGGCCAGTTCTTCATTAGATTGTTGTAAGGCCTCAAATAAACTGGCGCGCCGAAAGGCATTAGCCACCATATTGCCGATGGTGGTCAACAACGAGGCGGCATCGGCGGCGATGTCATGCCGGTGGCCCACCAACAATGAGCCGATCCGCTCATTTTGAATTGACAAGGTTATACTGGCGATGGCCTTGATCTGGTTAAATTCGGCCAGCCAGACCAACTCAGGATCGTTTTGAATATCATTATTCACATAAAGATTACCATGAACAAACAAGTAGGCTTGTTCCAGATGATGGGATAAGATAGGTTTCTCGGTCAAGCCGGTCCAGACGCCGCGGGTGTACTCGATCACCGTTTGATTCGAGGCCGGATCGTAAATCGCCAGGGCCGCACCCGCCATTTGCAGCAAATCCAACAATTTATCCAAGGCGACCAGCACGATATCGGTTCGGCTTGCGGCGGTACGCATCGCATCGGCGATGGCGACAACAATCTCCAATTCCCGCTCGCGCTGTTTACGTTCGGTAATATCGGCCACCACGCCATAAATTGTTTGGCGATTAGCCTTAATCTCCACTCGGGCGCTATCGCGGACCCAAATAACAGCGCCGTCGGCCCGCATCAAGCGATATTCAACCTCGCTGCTTTGCCCCTGGCTTAACTTCGATGCCTGAACCGCCGCCTTAAAGCGATCATCCGGGTGAATTAGAGTTGAGGGCCAAAAATGCCAGTCAGACGTAAATTTGGCCGTTGGATAGCCGGTTAGGATTTCGATATTGGGCGAGTGGTAGTAATTAATTCGTTCACCGGACGGGCCAACTTCGCTCACATAAATATGATCACTGATAGACGTAATAACCTGCCGGAAGCGCTCCTCACTTTCACGCAGACTCTGCTCAATCTGTTTTCGTTCGGTAATCTCTTGCTTGGCCTGTTGATACAACCGGGCGTTTCGGACAGCCACAGCAATCTGGTTGGCCAGGGCTTCCATGGCAATGATATCATTATCGGTAAACGCATCGAGAACAGAGCTTTGAATATCTATTACACCCACAGTTTGCCCCATGACCTTAATGGGCAAACATAGCTCTGATTGAGTCACCGTATGTTCTTTAATTAACGTGGTGTAACACGGTTCCTTAGATACGTCATTAGCCACTAACTTTTGGCCATTGCGAGCCACCCACCCGTTGATACCAGTTCCCAGGGGCTGGGTATGCCCCGCCGGAAAATAGGCCTGGTAGGAGCCGGCTCTAGCCTTGAGTTTGAGCCGGCTCTCTTCTATTAAAAAGAGGGCCACATGATGGTAATCAAACGACTGCTGGACGAGTTGGGCGGCCCGTTCTAGCAATAAATCCAACTCTAATTCAGACGCAATCTGCCGGCCGATATCGTTGATCAACCCCATCTGTCTGGCACGCTGGGCCAATTCTGTTTCTGCAGCCTGAAGTTCCTTGACCTTTTGTTGAGATTGTTCATACAAACGGGAGTTGTCGATGGCGGCGGCGGCCGGAGCAGCAATTAGGTTTAATAGCTGGAGATCATCTTCATTGAACGAACTGCGGTGGATTCGATTCAGCGCCGCAACGACGCCAATTGTTTGGCCACGAGCTTGCAAAGGCACACATAATATGGACTTGGTATTGAAGTTGCCTTGTTGCTTATCAAATTCATTATAGAAACGCGGGTCTTGGGAGGCGTCTGAGATTAAGACCGATTGGCTGTGTTGGACCACCCAGCCCATAATGCCTTGCCCCACGACCAGCCGCTTGTTAACGATAAAACCAGACCCCTGGCCCGAAGCGGCTGCAAACCATATTTCATTTTGTTCCGGATCATACAGCCCCACTGAAACAGCCGCCGCATCAAGCTGCAACGCAATCTGATCGGTAATGCGGGTTAGGGTTTCCTGCAAATCTAAGGTGGAATTTATCGCCTGGCTCACGCTGTTCAGTGTGGCCAGTTCCTCGACTCTGGCCTGCATTTTACGGTAAAGCTGCGAATTCTCCAGCACAATAGCCACTTGAGCAGCCAGCATATTCAATAACTTCACATCCTCGGCGTCAAAGGCCCCTTGTTTCTCCGGGCCATCAAACACTTTGAGAACCCCGATGATCTTGCGCCCTCGCTTAAGGGGAACCCCCATGATCCGGCCCACTTTTACATTTAAGTTTCCCAAGCGTCCTGGCCATTGCTCGTAGTTGGCAATTACGATCGGTTGGCCAGTCGAAACCACTTGCCCGGTTACTCCTTCGCCAACTGAAAGGTTAAAATCATATTTATTTTCATGGTTGCTGTAACTGGCGATGAGTTCCAGGTGCTGCTGGTCAGGATGCAAAAGATGGATCTGGCCCATACTCGTACCTAACAGTTTAGCTGCCTGTTCCACAATATTTTGCAGCAGGTCATCTTTGACAAGCTCGCCGGTAATATTGAGGGAAATTTCATACAGCGTCGTCATCTCCTCAACACGCCGAGCCAGGGTTTGTTCAATCTGTTCTATTTTTTGGTGAAGGGAATCAGATGCCCCGTGTGACTCAACCAGGGTAGAACTTTGCCGCAGTTCGGCGGGAAGCCCGGTCGCCCTAACAGAGTTGGTCTCTACCAAGCCTTCCAGATCAACCATTCGCTGTCGCAACAGCTCTAATTCTCCAATGAGTTGAGCTTTGGACTTATTGTGGTCTGACATTACAAGTTCCTCTACTAGCAGATGTTGTTACGGAAATCGAAGATCTTAAAAAGGTATACAAAGTTCAGATCCGGACGTTATTGAAAATGTTGTCAGTTATTTCTTAAGTATAACAGAAAAGTAAAATTTATGAGAGGTTACAAGATTAATATCGGAGAACAATTAGGTTCAAATGAGGATCATAATCAGGCTAATTAGTACCAATTTACCATAAAAAACAACGCTCAAGTGCGCCGCCTGACCTCGATAACGTTTGGCAACTGTTCGATAATGGCCAGCACTCGGCTGAGTTGATCAATATTAGCAATATCCAACGTGGCAAAAATATTGGCTTTTGACTCCTGTTTTTTGGTGACCACATTGACCGTAGCCAGGTTGATCTTTTCATTGGCCACCACCGACGTAATATCGTGCAGCAGACCGGGCCGATCAAAGGCTTCTACCTGGATATCGACCGGATAAGTGGTTCCTTCCTCGGTACCCCAATCGACCTTAATCAGGCGTTCCGGGGCTTTCTCGCGTAGGCGCAGAATATTGGGGCAGTCACCGCGATGAATGGTCACACCACGCCCCCGGGTGATATAGCCCAGAATTTCGGTATCGCCGGGAACAGGCCGGCAGCATTGGGCCAGGTTAGTTAACAGATTGCCCACACCTTGCACGTGAATCCCGGTTGACATTTTCTGCGATGGGGCCGGGAGCGACATGAGATTGCGCCACTCTTCCGTGGCATCGGGTTCAGCCGCCACAATAACGCTATTGATGACGTTGACCATTTGGGGCGTGCTGATATCGTTACGCCCGATGGCCGCCAAGAAATCATCGACGCGATCATACTTGAAGGCATGAGCCAGCTTTTCAAAGCTAACGCCCGGAATGCCCAACCGACGGATTTCCCGCTCCAAAATAAACCGGCCGTCCGACAGATTTTTCTCGAAATTTTGGTATTTGAACCAATAGCGAACTTTCGAGCGGGCTCTAGAGGTTTTAATGTAATTTAGATGAGGGTTAATCCAGTCTCGGCTGGGGCCGCCTCGTTTGGCGGTTAGAATTTCCACCTGGTCGCCGTTTTTGAGCTGGTAGTTGAGCGGCACAATCCGACCATTGACTTTGGCGCCCCGGCAGCGGT
>JAGRCC010000208.1 GCA_020433785.1 Anaerolineae bacterium | reverse complement strand
TGAGCCGGTAGAGGACCAAAATTCGCCCATTAAGACCGAAAAGGAGAGCCAACACCACCACGGCCACGGCAAAGCCAGCGGTATGACGCCAGTAGCGGGGTTGCCTTAAATGAAATAATTGGTGGCCGACGACAAACAGCCCCATCGGTGCCAGTAGAAATAGAGCGAAGTAATGGCTCAGGGCAGCGCCGCTCAAGCCGACTATCGTCACCAGCCAATAGCGCATTTTGTGGGTTCGATAAACCTGCCACAGCCCTAAAAAAGCGATCAGGGTAAAACAGAGCAGTAAGGCATAAGGGCGAGTTTCTCGGCTGTAACGAACCGCAAAAAGGGCGACCGTCATCAGCAAAGCGGCAACGTAACCAACTCGCCGGTTGAACAGACGTCGAGCCAGGGCAAAGGTCAGGGGGATAGCCAGTACACCGAAAACGAAGGCCGGCCAGCGCACCCAAAAATCCTGCCGGCCCAGCCTGACCCAGCCAAACATCAGGTAATAGTCTAACGGCATGGCAGCGTGGCGCGGCAACTGCGGACCGATGGCGGCAAACGGTCCTTGGGCGATATCCAACTCTAGCAGTTCATCGTACCACAGGCTGTGCGCCCCCAATTGATGAATCCGTAAGATAAACGCCACCAAGACCAGCAAAGAGACAAACAGCAAAGTACCGTAAACTTGAACTGTTTTAGATGGGGTGAGGTTCGAAATCATGATTGTTGGTTTAAAGGATGTTCAAATATCCATATACATTAGGGGGCGCAGATTTTCGCAGTTTAACGTTGATAAAATATCTACTAGACATTGACGTTATCCGCGTTAACCTGTGCCCCCGCATTACAGCCGTTAAGTTTGATTAAGGGCTAGAGATCACCGCGCCACAGTTCGCTCAACGGGCCATTATTGTTTCGACCACCGTAAATGACCATACCATAGCCCGGTATCCAGACCGAGGCGTGGTTGTAGCGCGGCGAGGGCGCACCCTGCGGATCGACCAGTGTCCACGCGCCGCTGGCAACATCCAGAATCCAGGTGTCGTTACGAGCACTCTGGCTGGCATCCTGCCCGCCAAATAGAATCACCTTAACCAGCCCTTGCGAGGAGACAGCCGGCACAATCGTATGATACTGGCGACCGACCGGCTTAACCCCACTGGTCACCTCGCGCCAAGTGTTGCTGGGCATATCCAAAACCCAGGTGTCATCCAGGTAGCAGTCGCCAAAAGGTGTGGCGCAGCCGCCGTGGATAATCAGCGAGGTACCGACTGCGGTGGTGGCGGCAAACAGACAGCGCTGGAGTGGCAGTTGGCCGGGAGGCGTAATATTTTCCCACTGGTCCGTACCGGTATTAAATCGCCAGGTATCGTTGTAGCGGGTGGTCCCAAAACCATGGGTTAAGACCAGATTGTTGCCAAGATTGCCGCCGGGGTCGCCGTAGCGAGGCTGGGGACCGGGGCCGGCCGCGCCGGTTAAATCTTCCCAGGTTTCGGTGCTGAGATTGAGCCGCCAGATATCGCCCAGGTTTTGGTTGCCTTGGGTATGCCCGGTGGCAATGTAGAGATTCTCCGCATTTTGATCGACCATCATAACCGTGCTAAAACGAGCCGGGGGGGCCGTCGGCGAGTTGACAGCCAACTTTCGCCACGTGAGGCTATTCATATCCAGCGCCCAAATATCATTATAAATCTGGCTGCCGTCTCGACCACCGAAGAGATAAATTTGGTTGTTCACCGGGCTGTACTCCATGGCATGCTCGTAGCGCGGGCCGGGACCGGCATTGGCCGGGGTCAACTGCTGCCAGCCTACAAAACCCATCTGGCCGGTAAATTCCGGCTCTTCAACCTCGATAACCACCTCGGCGTGCTCCGAGATTAGGTCATCCATTTCGGTGCGGCCTTCATCAATCATCGGGCCGGCCACGTCAACCGGAGCCGGAACCTCAACGACCACCTCGCCGTGCTCATCGACAAGCGCGTTATCCGATTCCGCAATGAGTTCTTCGGTCGGCGCGGCAGCCGGTTCTGTGGCGGGCGAATCAATGATGATGGGTTCTTCGGCATGCTCGGCAACGAGTTCCTCGGTCGGCACGATCACCTCTGCGGGGTCATCACCTTCAGCCGGAGGCACGACCACTACTTCTTCGGCAACGGCCTCTTCGGCATGCTCAGCTACGACTTCCTCAACCAAATCCGATGTTTCTGCTGTAGCGGGTATTTCTTCAATAATGGTCTCGGCGTGCTCGGAGATAACCTGGCCATCAGGGCCAACTATAGCAGCGCCACCCGCCGACGAGTCATTAACATAATACACAAGATAAACTCCGACGCCGAACATCACCGTGGCCGTCCAGGCGACGAATGTGGCCCACATCCAATAGCGCAAAACACCAATTTTGCGAGGCAAAATCTTAAATCCGGCTAATAAACAGTAGATGGCTAATAACTGAGCGATGGTCCCTAAGACCCCATGGATCGCTGTAACCAAAGTGGGAACTTCACTTAATCCCCCGGAGTTAGGGTTAAAGACCACCGCTCTAAAGGTCGGTAACATTACAAACAGGATAAAGAAAATATTAAGAATGACAATGGGCGCCTGGAGACGATCGTGCCAATGGTAAGCTTTGCGTAACTGAGCAGCGACGCCGGCACAGAGCACAAGGTAAAATAATATTTCAACAATAAGGGTAATCGTGGCAAATTGCATAAAGGTCTCCTATAGCCAGATGAGCTAATTTTCGACAAGTTTATAGCATACTTATTACAAAAACTTAAACTTTGGTGGGGAAAATTTGTTGACCACACGCCGACGTTGGGTGTGATTAGGTTACTCGAAAGACAATTTCGGTAACCGGGAACGGTCACAAGGAAGAACAAGTTGAATTATAATCGGTTTTAGGTCTAATAGGCAAAGGTCAGGATACTTTACGTTTGCTTGCAAATTAGCACGAATATCGTACTCAAAAAGTGCGAAAAAAGTGTGAAATTTCGGCCGGTTTTATCGAAAAAACAGCTCAAAAGATATTGACTCAAAAGAACATTCGTGCTAAAATATCTCTAGCTTTAGAACATTTGTGTCAATTAATATTAACTTTAATTTACGTACGGAGGTACAAAACTGTGGCCAAGGTTCAACAAAATGATGGTCGAGAAAAAGCATTGGCGGTAGCCTTGGATGACCTAAAGAAACGATTTGGCGAAGGCACAATCATGCGGCTGGGCGACCGGAACGAACTTAATATTGAAACGATTCCAACCGGTTGTTTGTCGCTTGATATTGCTTTAGGCATCGGCGGTCTACCGAAAGGCCGAATTATTGAAATTTATGGCCCTGAAAGTTCAGGGAAAACAACATTGTGCCAGCACGTCATTGCTGAAGCGCAAAAGCAGGGCGGCGTAGCGGCATTTGTGGATGTTGAGCACGCCCTTGACCCGACCTATGCGGAAAAGTGTGGGGTGTTGATCGACGACCTGTATGTGTCGCAGCCGGATACCGGCGAACAAGCTTTAGAGATTACCGAGGCACTGGTGCGCTCCGGGGCCGTCGATGTGGTGGTGGTCGATAGTGTGGCGGCATTGGTACCCCGCGCCGAAATTGAAGGGGATATGGGCGACTCGCACGTGGGGTTGCAAGCCCGGCTAATGAGCCAGGCGCTGCGTAAATTGGCCGGAACCGTCAAGCAAAGCGACTGCATGTTGATCTTCACCAACCAGCTTCGCCAAAAAATTGGGGTTATGTTCGGCTCACCGGAAACGACCACCGGCGGGATGGCCTTGCGCTTTTACGCCTCGGTCCGGCTCGATATCCGACGCACTCAGGCCATTAAAGACAGCGGCGAGGTCATTGGGAACCGGACCAAAGTGACGGTTAAAAAGAATAAAGTCGCACCGCCTTTCCGCATCTGTGAATTTGATATTATGTACAACCAGGGTATCTCTCGCTCAGGCGACGTTTTGGATATTGCGGTCGTTGAAAATATTGTTGACAAGCGCGGCGCTTTCTACTCCTACGGCGACACCCGGCTGGCTCAGGGTCGTGAAAACGCCAAAACCTTCCTGGAAGCGAACCTCGATATGATGTTAGAAATAGAAAACAAGGTCCGCGAAGCCAAAGGTCTGCCGATCATCGATCCGATCATGACCGCGGCTGCCGAGAAGGTTAAAGCAGAGAAGAAGCCCGTACCTAAACCAGCCTCTAAGAACAAAAGTGGCTCATCTGATAAACAGTCTGCCTTCGAACTTGACGATGATAATTTACCCACGGACGTTGATTTGGAATAAGTCGTAAGCTAAAAAATTCCCATACAACTAATTCAACCCCAACAGGTATGTGAAAGCCTGTTGGGGTTTTTGTTTTCTTAGCCCAACATTGACAGATAACGACTAGATTGGCTAGCATGAATGGAGTTAGTCGGGCAATAGGATTCATCCGTGAAATTCCAGGTGACAATCGCGATCCAAGAATGGCGCTGGGCAGTCTACGGAGCGGTGGCTGTTCTCGTTTTAAGCTGTTTGCCGTTTTTAGTGGTGTGG
Organism: Anaerolineae bacterium; assembly: GCA_020433785.1. The sequence continues at coordinate 11,443 of JAGRCC010000208.1, read as the reverse complement.
CAATCGACGCCGCCAGACTGGCAATTTACCGGGGTCCTGGTCAATCCGCTCGACGGCCATTCCTACCTGGCGAAAATAGAACAAGGCGCGGCCGGACAATGGTTGTTTCATCTCACCTACACCCCCGAAACCCATCCCGGTGCATTCATCTTCACCTTTTATTTGGCCCTGGGCCACGTGGCCCGTATGACCGGATTGCCTAATGTCATCGTTTTTCACCTGGCGCGATTACTGGCCGGGCTGTTGCTGCTGCTCACTGTTTTCCGTTTTGTGGCGCACGTCACCCCCCACCCCGGCGAACGCCGGCTGGCCTTTGGATTGATTGGCCTCGCCTCGGGTTTTGGCTGGTTAGGGATTCTCTTTGGCGCTTTTCCCATCGATTTATGGGTGCCTGAGGCCTTTGTTCACTACAGCCTATACGCCAATCCGCACTTCCCGTTAGGCATGGCTCTCATGCTCTTCATTCTAATCGAAGTGATTTGGCCGCCATCTCCCGACTCCTTCATGACGGCGCCTATCCTCAGGCCAACTATCGCCGCGTTGCTGCTGGCTATTGTGCTGCCTTTCGCGCTGATCATTGATTGGGTCATTCTAATCGCCTTTATGGGCTGGCGTCTTCTTATCGACCGGAGTCGTTTGCCCTGGACTCAAATTTGGCCTACACTAGGAGTTATCGGCGGGGGTTTGCCAATCATTCTTTACCAGTATTGGGTTTCAACGACTAATCCGATTTTAGCCGGGTGGAGTGCTCAGAATATCACCACTGCCCCACCGATATTGGATGTGATTATCGGATTCGGGGTAATCGTCATCTTGGCTGTTGGACGGATGCTCGGAATGGTTAGGGGTAGAGGCCAACCTCAGACCGAAGGCGAATGGGTGGTTTGGCTATGGGCGGTTAGCTCGTTCATATTGCTCTATGCGCCGCTGGCCTTACAACGGCGGTTTATTACCGGGCTACACATTCCTCTGAGTATCCTGGCGGCTATCGGCCTGGCACGCTGGATGGCGGACAAACAATTCAAAATCCGGTCCCAACGCCTGATAATTATTATAAGCATCGTAGTTATCAGCCTGCTGGGAACCCTTTTTGTTTGGAGTCTGCCGATGATCGCTGGCTTGCAGCCTCCTGACGAGTCGCCGACGACAGCGCTGCTTTTTATTAGAAACGATGAGGTCGCTGCGTTCGATTGGCTGCGGGCGCACGCTCAACCTGACGCCGTCATTTTGGCGTCGCCTCGTATTGGGATGTTTATACCGGGGCAAACCGGGGCTAGAGCATTTTACGGCCACCCATTTGAAACAATCAACGCGGCCGATAAAGAAGCTCAACTCAAGGCTTTTTTCGGCGGGCAGCAGCCTTCGACCACGCCGCCGAGCGATTACATCTTTTACGGGCCCTCAGAGCAAGCCTTAGGCCAACCGATTGGGTTGGCTAACTTGCCGGTTGTCTTTTCAACCGGTGACGTGACGATTTTCAAGACTCAACAGCCATAAAAGAAATAGGTGACATCGATGCAAAAAACGGAGGTTAATCAACGAGTGGTGGGAACCATCCTGTTAGGGTTAGTTTCAATTATGCTCTTGTCTGCCGGACAGACATCGTTAAAATTCGGGCTCAATGCCATCGGCGGCGTCAGTTTGGCCGATGGCGTAGCCGGTCTTTTCAAACTGTTGCAAACGCCCTGGATTATCGTGGGCTTTGGGTTATATGGCCTTAGCGCGGTGCTATGGCTCGATGTTTTATCAAAGCTCGATTTTAGTCTGGCCTTCCCGATGGTGGGATTGACCTATGTATTTACCCTGCTGATTGGTCGATTCTTTTTTGGCGAGACGATTGGCTGGGAACGCATGCTTGGCGTGGCTTTTATCCTGGGCGGAATTTTCTTTTTGGTCCGAAGCGGGTCGTCAGGGTAGATAGCTCCAAGTTCATAACTTATCATCATTACTCGATTAACCCGACTCATGCATTGGAAACCTCGATCTCAAAGCCTAGCCTCTCTACTAATTGTCACGGCAGTCCTCTCCCTTTTTCTGCCGGCTCTGCTTAACCCTTTTCTCATCCTGCATCCCACCTTTAGCCCCTTCTCTGATACGATGGTCATCCACTGGCCAAAAGCCCATTTGATGGCCCAGAGCTGGCAGCAAGGCCACGGCCTGCCCCATTGGACGCCTTACATTCTCAGTGGTATGCCGCTGGCCGCGAACCAACTGGCGATGCTGTCGTATCCGCCAGCCTGGCTTTTTCTCTTTTTACCCCTCGAACCGACATTTAACCTGCTATTTATATTTCACCTGCTGCTGGGTGGTTTTGGGATATACTTCTTGCTACGCGAATACAAACTCTCAACAAGTGCAGCGCTGCTGGGCAGCTTGACCTTTGCGCTCAACGGCAAGTGGCTGGCCCACGCCGCCGGCGGACACGTTAGTATGGTCGGCGCGGTTGGCTGGATGCCGTGGACGTTGTTGGGGGTTGTGATGCTGATGCACCGAGATCTTTCAGTCCGCCCGGCGATACCCTGGCTACCCGGTTTGATCATTGCTGTGTCGCTTGGCATGCAAATTGTGACCCATACGCTGCCGGTTATTTACACCGTGTATCTTATCGCTGCCATCGTCGGCTGGCATTTGATTTTGAGCCTCAAACAAGCTCGTGAGCAGGCCCAACCGTGGGGTGATTGGCTGCGACCAACTTTTTGGCGGTTGCTCTATTTAGCGACAGCGGTGGTAGTGGCCGGTCTTTTGGGGGCAGGGCAACTGCTGCCGCTGCTGGAACTGGTCGATTTCAGCAACCGTTCGCTATCGCCGGCTCAGGCAGCGGAATACGCCGTAACGCCGGTTCAATTGGCGATCGGGCTGCTGCTGCCATCGGCGCAGGGGGGCCATGAACTGGTCATTTACTTGGGACTTATACCTTTGCTCATCGTCCCGTTTGGTATCAGCCGACAGCAACCGTGGGGCTGGTTCTATGCAGCTCTATTGGTTTTTACGATTCTATTTGCTCTGGGGCCGGCCACTCCGGTTCACAGTCTATTTTACGATTGGGCGCTCGGCTTTCGCTGGGTTAGAACGCCCGCCCGTATTTTTTTTGTAGGGGCTATCGCGACATCAGTGTTGGTCGGTTTTGGGATCGACCGGCTGCTCAACGATCGCTGGACGGTCAAGGCGCAGCAATGGCTGACGCGTCTGGCCCTGGCAACCGGAGCGACGGCGATCATCTTAGGGTTGGGTTTAGCGGTTGGCTTTGGCCAAGCCGGTCGAGCCACCATCGGGCTGGCGCTCCTGGTCCCGCTGGGGCTGGTCGTTATTCTCCTGCGCGTTCGACAGCAGATTTCCGGGCGGCTGTCCGTACTGCTGCTCGGCCTGCTGCTCTATATCGATCTGGCGTCATTTGGCCTATCGATGATGACATTTACGCCGCTCGATGAGGTCTTGGCTCAGGGCCGACTGGCGGCTGAGTTTCTGGCACAGCAACCGGGTCTGTTTCGCGTCTACTCGCCCAGCTATAGCCTGCCTACCCAAACCGCCGCCGCGTCCAACCTGCAACTGGCCGATGGCGTCGAGCCGGTGCATCTGTCGATCTATGATGAATTTATGGCTCAGGCCGGGGGTTATCACGATAGCGAGTTTAGTGTCACAATTCCCCATTTCGGCGACCAGCCGCTCGATATCGCGCTAAAGGATGTTGAGCCAAATCTAAAACTACTGGGGCTACTGAACGTCACGTATCTGGCTTCGGCCTTTCCGATGGACTGGCCGGGCTTGAGGCTCGTCACTGAAATCGACGGTACGTACATTTACCACAACGATTACGCTATGCCGAGAGCCTGGGTATCGCCCCAAACTCGCCGGGCAGAGGCGGACTGGCTGGCCCAACTCGAAGCACTGCCCGATTTAGCGGCTGTGGCTGTAGTTAAAACGAATGCGCCGCAGGCCAACAACTTAGGATCGGTTAGCCAAGTCGATGTTGTGACCTACGCAGCTGACGTGATCGAGCTTGAAACAACGACAGATGCGGCCGGCTGGCTGGTGGTGAGTGAAATCTGGTATCCAGGCTGGCAGGCTACGGTCAACGGGTCGATACAGCCGGTGGAGCGCGTCGATGGGCTGCTGCGGGGCGTTTATTTGGCGCAGCCGGGGCCGTATCGAGTGACGCTGCGCTATCAACCGCGCAGTGTGGTCTGGGGAAATTGGCTGACAGGGATTACGGCGGTTGTACTGGGCCTGGGGATTATTTGGCGATTGCGGTCACGTACAAAAATTTCTGCACCGGCCGGCTCGTTTTAGAGGGTAATATCTGCCGGTCGAGGCAGATTAATCGATGGTTATCCAGCATTAGTTCAAAATCAAACTGGTCAAACAATTGATAGGGCAGGTCTACCGGCAAACCGATCGCCCAATGACCGTATCGCTCCGTCAGGTCAAGACTGGCTTGATCGGCGCCGGGCCGGTCGAACTCTTCGATGAGAATCAATTTTTGGCGGGTGACCCGCACGGCTTCCTCTAAAACGCGAACCGGCTTCTGGCAGTGATGGAGCACATAAAACAACAGCGATACATCAAACCGGTTGTCGGCAAAAGGCAGTGTCTCGCCATCGTAGAGTTGTAGTGGCACCCTAATATCAGGCAGGCGTAGATCGCGAATATCGACACCGGTAAAGGACAACTGCGGATTGTGTCGCATCACATGGCGCAAGGCCAGGCCGGTACCGACCCCGATATCGAGCAGCGAACGGGCCTGACTCAGGTGCGATTGGTAGCGGCGGTGATACTGGTCAATTTCGGAAATGGCTCGAGACAGCAGCGGATTAAGCGGCATCGCCTGAATAATGGCTTCGATCTGGCGAATGTAGGTTTGATCGTGAGCATCAATTTTCGCCACCATCTCGGCCAGGTTAACCGGTTCGAGCAGAGGGGATTGAGTTAGAAGCGGGGGGTTAGCCAGGGTTTCAAGCAAAGTCAAGATCCGGCAGCGGCAGCGGGCGTAGGCTTCAAATGTGGGCTGGCAGTCTAGCATTGGGGCAGGATGGTTCCCAAAAGCAGTAGCCAACGGTTCAAGCGCCGGCAGTTTATGGCCAATTTGCTGTAGGCGATGATAGTGAAGCCGTTCCAGGTGGGTCAGGTGGACAATGATCTCACCCAGCGAGCGGGCCCCGTCAGTCTTGCGCCAGTTTAACTGCTCGGTTGAGATATCTTTGATTAAGAACTGGATAATATCAAAGTTGTGTTGTAGTTTCCGGTACATGGGTCAAATATCCTGCCATCTCAATGTTAAATTGCGGCCTAATCTTAGGCCAATTCCGACAGATTGTAAAGTTTGCCTCAAACGGTTCTTTTACATTTCTTACTTTTGTGTTAGAATTTCGCCAGCCTGTTAAAACACATTGGGGTGATTGCGGTGCAATCTCCCCAAATTTTTTGTCATAATTTTGTCATAATGAGGAAAGCAGTATGTTTAGAACACACACCTGTAATGCCCTACATCTTGAACATGTCGGCGAAGCGGTAACGCTGTCCGGCTGGGTCCATCGCCGCCGCGACCACGGCGGATTGGTCTTCATCGACCTACGGGACCGCTGGGGCCTAACCCAAATTGTTTTTGACCCCGATACCGATCCTGAAGTCCATAAACTTGCCCAGACACTGCGCAATGAATATGTCATTCAAGTCAAAGGCGTGGTCCGAGTTCGACCGGAAGGACAGGCGAACCCTAACCTGGAAACCGGCGAAATTGAAGTTGAGGGCCAGGAACTCACCATTCTCAACAAAGCCAAAACGCCGCCTTTCGACATCAATAAAGAGGTGCCGGTCGATGAGATGCTCCGGTTGCGTTACCGTTATCTGGACCTGCGTCGAGAACGAATGCAGCGCAATATTGTTTTGCGTCACAAGGTTGTTCGCTACATTCGCAACTTTTTGTCCGACGAAGATTTTGTCGAAGTCGAAACGCCTATTCTGTTCAAAACCACACCGGAAGGGGCCAGAGATTATTTGGTGCCTAGCCGAGTGCACCCCGGCCAATTTTATGCGCTGCCTCAAAGTCCGCAGCAGCTCAAGCAGCTGTTGATGGTGGCCGGTTACGACCGCTACTTCCAGATTGCCCGCTGTTTCCGCGATGAGGACCAGCGCGGCGACCGCCAGCCAGAATTTACCCAGCTAGACGTGGAGATGAGCTTTGTCGATCAGGCTGATATTCTGGATATTATAGAACGGTTGATGATCGGTCTGGTGGAAACGCTCAGCGACGCCCAAATAATGACCAGGCCCTTTCCGCGCTTGAGTTACCAGGATGTGATGGATCGCTACGGGCGCGACAATCCCGACATCCGCTTCGGGCTGGAGTTGAGCGATATTAGCTCGCTCGTCGCCAACAGCGACTTCAAAGTCTTCAGCGAAACAGTTAGCCGGGGTGGACTGGTCAAAGGCATCAATGCCAAGGGGTTGGGCAGTTACAGCCGCAAGCAGATTGATGATCTGACTGACTACGTCAAAAATTTTGGAGCGAAAGGGCTGGCCTGGTTGGTGGTCGAAGCCGGTGAAAACGGACCGGTGGCCGGACGCTCGTCGTTTACCAAATTTTTGGCCGAGGCCGACGTAGCGGCCATAATTAGCCAACTAGCCGGAGAGCCGGGCGATTTGCTGCTGTTTGTAGCCGACAAGCCGGCCGTCACCAACGAGTCGCTGGGACGGTTGCGTCTGGAATTGGGCGACCGGCTGGGGTTAAGAGACGATAACCTGCTGGCCTTCTGCTGGGTCATCGATTTTCCCTTCCTGATGTGGAACGAAGACGAACAACGGTGGGACCCCAGTCACCACCTATTCACCGCGCCGGTCGATAAAGATATCCCACTGCTCGATACCGATCCGGGCCAGGCGCGGGGCAAGCAGCACGACCTAGTACTCAACGGCAACGAAGTGGCCGGGGGCAGCGTCAGGATCCACCAACGCGAGTTGCAAGAAAAAGTTTTCGGTTTAATCGGGTTGGAAATGGAGCAGGCTAAAAACCAGTTCGGCCATATGTTGGAAGCGTTTGAGTTCGGGACACCGCCGCACGGCGGGATCGCCTCCGGTATCGACCGGCTGGTGATGCTGCTGGCCGGGGAGCCCAACATCCGCGAGGTCATTGCGTTTCCCAAGAGTCAGGCCGCGATGGACCTCATGGCCGGCGCACCGACCGGGGTTACCGAAGAGCAGCTCAAGGAACTGCATATCAAATTGCGTTAAAGGAAATAAAAAAGAGCCAGCCGTCGCCATGCGATAGCTGGCTCTTTTTTATTCAGGTGACGGTCACCTTAATTAGGGTTGACCAACTCCAGGGAATCGGCGGAAACCCAACCTTGAAAATCGTGACCGGGCAGAGATACCCGCCGATAATCATCGTGGCTTTCCAATTGGGTCACCTCGGCGCCGGCGTGAAGATCAAATTCGACCACGTACTGATCGGCGCTGCCGGGGCCGCTCATCACGCTAACCTGCTCGGCCACAATTACGGCAGGGGGATAGGCATAGTTGTTATAAAGTCGGTTGGCAATGGAGATTACGCCTATGATCAAAAATAGGCCAACTATCGCCATCGTCCACAGGCTGATCGGCCTAAATCGCGGCAACAGAATGGCCACAATGGCCAACCCGCATAACAGCAGCCACAAAACCAAGGCCAATATCGAAGCCTCATCAACGGTTAGCCAATCTTCGGCAACTTTTACGAAATTAGTCATCGCGCCATCATTAGCCTCTTCCAACTTGTCAAGGGCTTGACTGCGCGCCAGCGCCAAATTGACGTTATTATCAACATCACGGGGATCGAGGCGATAAGCCCGCCGGTAGTTGAGGATGGCTTGTCCCAGATGCCCCAGCTTGAAATAGGCATTGCCCAAATTGTAGTATAGAGCACTATCTTCAATCCCGGCATCAACCATTGTCTCATAAATTTCAACTGCTTGAGTATAATCTCCGGCCTCATAGCTTTGATTACCGGCCGTCATGGCCTCGGTCGGACTAACCGCCTGGGCCGATACGGCTGAAACCATTACCAGCAAGCCGATAATTAAAGCCGCCCCAATTAACCACAAACGTTTTGAGAATAGTTGCTGAACCATCGCTATCACCGTTTCCGCCGCCGGCTGAATGACTTCTCCAGGTCGTCGATGAGGTGTTGAGTTTCTAAAATAATCGACTCGGCGTCGCCGGCTGAAATGGGCGCAAAGCGACCAATATCAATTTGGTGAAGCAGAGCTTCAATCCGTTCAATTTGCCGAGTCTGCAAGCGCGACTCGCGCAAGAGTTGAATTAGCCCACCGGTGGTGAGGCCGGTGGTCGGTTTGTTTAGCTTATCAGACAGATAACCTAACAATGCTCGGCCAGCTGCGGCGGCTTGTTCTTTCGAGCCGGCAATTTTGGCCTCATTTAAGATGTTAAGCGCCTGGCGTTTAGCCCGTTGATCACGGGCAAAGGCTGGGTCTTGTTGCAAGCGCTGCTGACGATGCTGCCAAATTTGGACCCCGGCTACCAGAAAGAGCGGCACGATCCAGGCCATCCAATAGACCACTTGGCCGGCCACGGATAGAGCCGTACCCACATTCAACGCGGCCGGCACCGGCTTAATGTGCCGGATATCGGAAGCAATCAAATCGACCGTTGGCCCCTCTTCGTTAAAATCGACCACGGTGGGCAAGGCTGGCTGAGAGTCGTCGGGCAAAACAGTCACCGGGATAGGCTCGGTGCTGATGGTATTATAGACTTGTGCGGCCGGATCATAGTAGCTAAATCGGATCGGTTCGAAAATCAACTCGCCGGCCTGACCTGGCACAACCAACCGCTCAAAGGTACGCGTACCGGTCATCCGCCCGTTGCTGGCGTCGATATCGGTAAAGGATTTGCTTTCAAATATGCGCCACTTATCCATTTCGGGCAAGGTTGGTTCAGCCAGTGTTTGAATATTACCTGTTCCTTCAATGGTTACCAGCAGCGTTAAAGGATGATTAACAACCACTTCAGCGTCGCTGAGGTTGGCGTTGATGGTATATTGCCCCACCGCGCCGCTAAAATCTTCCGGTTTACCTTGTTCCGGCAGCGATTTGACCTCGACTGTGACCGGCTCAGTTTCCAGACGAATATCAGGGCTCAGCAAGCTACCGGGAATAACCAAGCTAGCTGGCTCGATAGAGATTGAGCCCAGATTGGCCGGAAAAAGCGCGGTCATAATTTCCGTCACCATGTAGGTAACGCCGTTAACTTCTTCCGGATGGTGGAGCGGAGCGATAATCTCATGGCTCCAGAAATCGGTGAACGATGGGGGCGTATAATCCGGCTGGCCGAAGGCAAAGCCGGAAGCTTGGTAAATTTGGAAGGTATAAATGATCTGTTGGCCCAGAAACGGATTAGCGTTATCGACTTTAGCCTTTACGAAAAATTCTTCACCCGGCAACAGGGTAGGCACATCAGTATCAGGATTGGGTTGGTTCGGCGGCAGGAGAGGTGTACCGCCGGCAAAAACCTCAATTTGAATAGGCTCGGTCTGGTACAGTTGGCCATCGATGTTGATCCCAATCGGGCCAATTTCCAGCGTACCTTCGCGTGACGGTTGCAGACGATATAAATGAACTTCTTGTGAAGTCATCTGGCCGTTAACAATACTAACTTGCGTGGAGGTGCTGCTGCTAACCAAAATAAATTCGCCCAAGTTGGCCAGGTCCGGCTGCGGAATTTTCAGAAAATCACCGGTCACGGTCACGGTCAGGATGACTTGCTCGTCGACGGTCAAAGCGTTGCGATCGACCCTGGCCGTAATGGGTGACTGAGCATTGATCGGCGAAGCCGGTAAGACCAAAAGCAGCCCAACTAGTAGCCAAGCGACGGTTAGTACGTTCGATTTTTTCTTAACGGTATGAGTTGTGGGGTTCATCATTTAAATTTTACCAGTCTTCGGCCGGCGGCAACCCGGGAGCAAAAAAGCCTTCTTGCAGCCGCTCTTGCAAGGTTTGGCTATCTTGGCCCAATGCGTCCAGAAGCTGTTCAGCCTCACTGGGGGTCAAACCACGCTGCCCACCGTTGTTCTGAGGTTGATCCTGGTTGGAGCCAGATTGACCATCCTCATCCTGTTCCGGCTGGCCCCCGCCGCCCTCTTGTTCCTGATCGCCGTTTTGGCCCTGGTTAGGTTGATCGCCTTGCTGGTCGCCTTGATTAGGTTGTTGACCATCTTGGGGCGGCGGCGGTTGGCCCCCACCGCCTTGCTGCTGTTGCTGCTGCTGTTCTTGCTCTTGATTTTTCAAGGCCAGCTCAAGATTGTACTTGGCATCTGCATCGTCAGGATTGAGGCGCAGCGCCTCTTTGTAGGCATCGATCGCCTCAGCCCACTGCTGCGTCTGAAAATAGCTATTGCCCAAGTTATAATATGAGTTTTGGGCTAACGCCTGATTTTCTTGTCGCTCAGTCGAGCGGATCGACTGTTTGGTCTGCATCTCGGCCGATTCGTACTGGCCCTGGCGGTAGTAAGAATTGCCGGAATTGTAGTAGGGTTCGGCTAGATCAGGGTCTTCCTGCTTGGCGGCGGTGTAATCCTCCAACGCTTCAACATAATTATTTTCCTTAAATGCCTCATTGCCCTCGTTATTATAGCGGGCGGCGGCGGAACCGCAAGCGGTTAGCGTTACTACACCGGCCAATAAAATGATTAAAACATAAGGTGATCTCATGGGTCACGCCCTTTGAGTATGTACAAAATTCCGCATTATGTCGGCTGCTTAACCCGGCTGTCGCCGATAGCTTCAGGCTCTTTACGGGCCACTTTAGGCCGCGCGCGATCCGGAATTAGTTCATGGATAATTAAGGCCACCACGGCGATGCCTAAAAACCACTGAAAACGCTCGATGCCGCGAGTTTCGAAGCGGCTTTCCAATTCGCTCGTTTGGAGCCGGCCGATTTCGTCGGCTAGCAAATCGACTTCGCGCCCGTTCGGGGCAGCCCGCAGATAGGCGCCGTTGGTAATGGCCGATATTTCCTGTAAGGTCGTTTCATCTAAACGGGTCAACACGGTTTGACCGCTGCTATCTTTTTTATATTCGATGAGATTGCCCAGGTGGTCATACTGCGGAATCGGTTCGCCGTCGACGGAACCAAAGCCGACCGTATAAATGATAATACCTTGATCAGCGGCGGCTTGGGCCGCGCTTAATATATCAGTGCGGTGATTTTCACCATCGGTCAACATAATGATGACCTTCTGGGTGGCGCGTTCCTCGTTGAAGCCATTGATGGCAACTTGAATCGCCTCGGCGATATCGGTGCCTGGCCGGGAGATGATCCCCGGATAAGCCGCGTCTAGAAAGGTGCGAGCCGTAGCAAAATCTGAGGTTAGCGGAAATTGGACAAACGCCGCCCCGGAGAACAATACCAGCCCCAACTCGTTGCCTTCGAGATGATCCATCAATTCCGAGATTTCCAG
>JAGRCC010000207.1 GCA_020433785.1 Anaerolineae bacterium | reverse complement strand
AGTTGAAACAGCGACGGCTGTTCCTTGCCCCGGTAACGCAGCGGGCGGTAGGGCGCATCTTCCAACAACCGGAAGCCGTGCCGCGAGGACAACTCGATTAATTTTTGGCGCTTCTCCAGCGAACAGGTCGCCCCGGAGGGATTCTGAAAATCGGGAATGATGTAGAAGAACTTGGGCACCTGCTGCTTCAGCGCTGCTTCCAAAGCGTCGATGTCGGGGCCATCAGGCTGAAGAGGAATGCCGACAATTTTGGCTCCATGCCGGCGCAGCATGGTAATGGTGCGGTCGTAGGTCGGCACTTCAGTGAAAACGACGTCGCCGGGACGAATGAAATGGAAGCAGAGAAACTCGACGATTTGTAGCGAACCGTTGGCGGTTAACACCTGGTCAATCGAAACACCTTGCCATTCGGCCAGCCACTCTCGTAAAGGCACAAAGCCATAAGACTTGCCATATTGTAAAATTGTGGTGCCATATTTATCCAGCGCCGTTTCCGAAGCGATTTTCATGGCTTCAACGGGGAAGGATTCCGTGGCCGGCACGCCACGGGTAAAATTAATAACAGGTTTATCAGACACTGCGTAAATCTCCTCATTAAGTTGGATGAACTATTGGCTGGCGTGAGAATAACATAGAGTATAATGATTGTCAATCCAATTTTGTTTGACACTTCACCCTAGATAGGATACACTCAAACTTGCCCATTTGAAAAGTGTATACCGGCAAAATTCAATCAACCCCATGAAAGGAGGCTGAAGTGGATCGAACCGTAGTCAGCCAATCTATGGAAGATTATCTGAAGGCGATTTTTCAACTCGGGAAGTTAAAGACACAGGTGTCAACGTCCGCCTTAGCTGACTATCTTAAAGTGGCTCCGGCCTCCGTCACCAATATGTGTAAAAAACTGGCAGAGTTACACCTGGTGGACTATGAGCCGTATCGAGGCGTTACCTTTACGCCGGCAGGCAAAAAAATTGTTTTGGAAATTGTGCGCCACCATCGTCTGATCGAGTTATATTTGGCCGAAGCCTTAGGTGTACCGTGGGATCGTGTCCACGAAGAAGCCGAAAAGTTAGAGCATGTAATTAGCGAAGATTTAGAAGAACGCATGGCCGCCGTCCTGGGTGATCCCAAATTTGATCCGCACGGCGCGCCCATCCCCAGCCGTTCCGGCCACGTGCACGAACATAACAGCGGCCGGCTGGTCGACATGGAAACCGGCGACCGGTTGATTGTAGTTGAAGTCGATGATCGTGACCCCGAATTGCTGCGCTACCTGGGCCAGTTGGGTATCTACCCCGGCACCAAAATTACCATCCTGGTTCGTGCCCCCTTCAACGGCCCCCTCACCTTAACCAGCAATGGCAACGAGTACAGTTTGGGCTACCAAGCCGCCGAATCGATTCGGGTGGCCCGGCGCAGAGACGAGTAGCGTCTGACGACGCAACGATTTAAGCTATGAGCCAACCTACCCCCCAAATAATCTATCTCATTATCTCCGGAGCCGTCTCCACCAATTCGGCACCGGACCTGATCCGCGAACTCGCTCGATTTGACCGGCCCATCTACACCTTCATAACAGACAACGCCTCCCGCCTGATCAGCCCCTGGCAACTGGCCCAACAGCCCGGCCACCGATTGGTCGAGGGCTATTTTGATGCCAGCCTGGCCGGGGAGCGCGAACCGGGGCTGACGCTGATCGCTCCGGCGACGTTCAACACCGTCAACAAGCTCAGTCAGGGCATCGCCGATACGCTGGCCCATTCGCTAGCGGCCGAGGCTATCGGCGCGGGCTGGCCGGTGGTTGTCGTGCCGGCGGTCAATGCGCATCTGGCGAACCATCCTCGCTTCAACCATAGTCTCGATACCCTGCGCAGTTGGGGGGTGACGATTTGCGAGCCGCATCTGGCCGGCGACTTGATGCAGATGGCCTCGGTTGAAACCATCATCGCCGCAGTTAGTTCTATTTTGGAAGGAAAGCGTGATGAGTAATTTACCTATCGTCCACATGACCCTCTATAAACACGGCGTCGGCTACTATGAGCGCCGGGGAGCCGTTGAAGGAGAGGCGATCAAACTCACCTTCCGCCGTGAGGAAATGGACGACATTCTCAAAAGTCTAACCTTACTCGACCACGGCGGCGGTCAAGTACGCGGCGTCGATTACGACACACCCCAGAGCCGGTTCGAGCGACTGGCCGGCAATTCGATCATTCTGGGCGACAGCCGCAGCCTGCGCGATTTGCTTCAAGCGCTGCGCGGGCGGGCCGTCGATCTGACCATCAGCGACGGCAGCCGGATCGAGGGCATCCTGATCGGGTTGGATGAGGCGGATGAAAAAGCGCAGCAAAAATCGCTGGTTTCGATTTTACAAGCGGGGACCAATAACGTCGTTATTTTGGCGCTCAGCCGGATCGAAGGGGTGGTGGTGCGCGATGAAACCGCTGCGGCCGATTTACGCTTTTTTCTGGAAACGGCGCTGGGCCAGGAAACGCATCGCTCGATTACCATCCGGCTCAGCCCCGGTAGCCACGATTTGCAAGTGGCCTACATCGCTCCGGCGCCGACCTGGCGGGTGAGCTACCGGCTGGTGGTCGACGCGCCGGAGGCAGAGGCCAAGGAGGCGGACGCCCTGCTGCAAGGTTGGGGGATTTTCGATAACCGGCTGGAGGAAGATTTGGCGGAAATCTCGCTGTCGCTGACGGCGGGCATGCCCATCTCATTTGTTTACGATTTGTATACACCTCACACACCGGAGCGCCCAATCGTCAGGGATGAGAATCGCGTCGCGCCGGGGCCGATTATGTTACAAGCGGCCGCGGAGTTGGATGAGATATCCCTGGGGGCAATGGGGGGACGGTCGGCTAAAAGCCGAATGCGGGCGCAGGAAATGCCGGGCATGCCAATGGCGGCGGCCCCTGCACCGCAATCCTACGCCGAATCGGTCGCGAGCGCCGCCGCAGGCCAGTCGCTGGGTGAGTTGTTCCAATACAATATCACCACCCCGGTTACGGTCGGCCGAGGCCAGTCGGCGATGGTGCCGATTGTCAGTAGCACCGTCAAAGGTAAAAAAGATTTAATCTACAACGGCTCGAAAATGGCGACGCACCCGGTAGCGACGCTGCGGTTCAAGAACAGCACCAACCTCACGCTGGAGCACGGGCCGGTGACCGTCTTAGAAAAGGGCGAGTACGTGGGTGAAGCCGTTCTGCCCTTCACCGCCGACCAGGCCGAAGCGGTCATTTCTTACGCGGTTGAGTTGGGCCTGCACATCAAAGAAGAGCATCAATCGGAAAGCCAACTGCACGGGCTGCACATCAAAGAGGGGTACCTACTGCAACAGTTGTACCAAATCCAACGCACCACCTACCAGCTCGACAACCGGACGCCGCAGTCTAAAATCGTATTGATCGAGCGTCAGCGGCAATCCCGAGCAATCCCGTTTGATATGCCGGAGCCAACCGAAACCACCCTCGATTTTTATCGCTATCAGGTTGAAACGCAGCCGGGTCAAATCACCACCTTCACTGCCCAGGAGCGATGGCTGGTGAGCCGCCGCGAGGAACTTCGCCAGCAAAGCTATCAAGGGTTGCAAAAATATCTCGACGAAAAATTTCTGGACGCCGCCACGTACCAAAAACTAAAAGACTTGCTCGATGCCTGGGGCAACATTGCCCAGATGGAGCAACGTATCAAGGCGCAAGAGCAGCGGCGGGGCCAAATCTATCAAGCTCAGGAACAGATACAAAAAAATATGGCGGCGCTGTCACAGGATGGCGAAGAGGGGCGTTTACGGGGGCAGTATGTCAAGCAGTTAGGCGACAGCGAAAGCCAACTAACTGAGATCGAGCAGTCGATCACCGAATTGCAAAGCCAAATCAAACAAAAGCAGGCTGGCATCGAGCGGATGATCGCGGCCTTGGGATGAATAAACAAGACACTATTCGCCTGGGCAAATTAATGAGTGTCCAAGATGATTCCGAATAAATTTCATTTTTTTTGATACCAATTCACAAAATCATCTGAAGAACTTGTGGCTACCTTTTTGTCTGCTAACTCAAATCCCAAACTCATAAAAATTTTTATCATCATACTGGCTTTAATGGTGGTTATCCTGGCCATTATGATGCAACTGTTACCTCAAGTTGTTGAACCCCCACGAACTTCATGGGGGTCACTTCTTCTCCCTCAAGACAGAGTTCAATAACTTCTTTGATTCTGGGATAAAACTCTACTAGAGATTTTGCTTGAGTATAGCAACTTTTTAAGGCTGGTACTGTGGCCACATAAAAACCATCTTCATCTTGTTCGATTAAAATTGTAAATGTATGGTTTTTCATAGTTCCTCATTAAATTCTCA